>DAIMDJ010000382.1:0-3186 GCA_036725905.1 Terriglobales bacterium | reverse complement strand
TCCTCAGTAGCAGATGGGAAGCGCTTGAGGAGCGCGGGGCGAATGGTGGTGTCCCAGGAGATGTCGATGAGTTCTTCGTGGGAAAGCACGCTGTACCCGAAGAGATTCGCGGGCGCCAGCAAAAGAATAAAGATGAGAAAGTGCCTTCGTGCGGCTCTCATTCGGAGTTGAGAATATTAACGAACTGGACTTGAAGTCGAGGGCTGGAGAGAGCCATGCTCAATCGGCTCCCTGAAGGCTCCCAGTCTTGCGGAGTGCGATTGTGATGTCATGCGGGCGGCGGCGGGAAAAGGCGGCCGCCACCAGAGCTACACCGGGAGTTTGTTGGGGTGGTTCTTTGAGATTGGATTGCGAAGACGCGCCGCCACTCCCGGAAGTCGAGGCTCCATCGAGAGCCGCCGCAGCTTGCAGAAACGACCGGGCCCAGCGCTGCACGTTGTGATCTTTGATGATGTCGCGAAGCAGGCGCATGCGATTGCGCTTTTCTTCCGCGGGCATTTGTGATGCGTCACGCAGCGCTTGAGCAACGCCCGCGAAATCATTGGGATTGACTAGAATCGCCCCGTGGCGAAGTTCGGGGCCAGCGCCTGCGAATTCGCTCACGATCAGAACTCCGCGCTCATCGGTTTGAGCAGCGCAAAATTCTTTAGCGACAAGATTCATTCCATCCTTAAGAGGGGTGATGAGCGCAATGTCCGCGGCACGATAGTAGGCGAGAAGCTCATCGCGGCTGAGATTGCGGTGCATGTAATGGATGGGCACCCAGCCGGGTTGAGTAAACTCGCCGTTGATCTGGCTGACCAGCAGTTCCACATCGAGGCGCAGGTCTTTGTAATCAGGAATTTCCTCGCGGCTGGGAACGACCACCTGCACCAAGGTGATTTGGTGGCGCAGTTCGGGGTAGCGGCGGAGCAGGATGCGAAACGATTTGAGCCGCTCTGGAATTCCCTTTGTGTAATCCATGCGATCAACGCCGAGCACGAGAATGTTTTCCATCAATTCACGGCGAATCTCGGTGGCACGCGAAGCGACTTCGGGACGCGCGGCTGCATTCGCGAACTCATCGAAATCAATGCTGATGGGAAAGGTTCCTACAATGCTGCGGTGAGACTGGTGGGTAAGAACAAGATGCGGATTAGCGCTGCCAACCGAAACTTCGGGAATTAAACGCTGTGCGCAGCTTGCGAAATTGGAGCGGTCACGATCGGTTTGGAAGCCGATAATGTCGAATTCCAATAAAGACCGAAGTACAGCCTGCCGCCACGGAAGCTTTTCAAACATATCCGGAGCGGGAAAAGGAATATGCAGGAAGAAACCCAGCCGCGCGCGAACCCCCTGTTCTCGCATATAGCGAGCCGTGAGCATCAGATGATAATCATGGACCCAGACAAAATCATCTTCTCTGGCCGCGCGCGCCGCCGCGGCCGCGAATTTCTGATTTACGCGCTGATATGTCTCCCAGTAATCGGGATCGAAGTTGCAGCGCGAGGGCATGTCGTGAAATAAGGGCCAGATGATCTCATTAGCAAATCCGGAATAGAACTTTGCTACTTCATCATTCGATAGCTGAACTGCCTGGAGGGTGTAGGAGCGGCGGCGTGAGGCGCGGGCCAGCAGGTGGTCAACATGATTCTGGCTGGTACCGGCCCATCCTATCCAAATCCCGGGCTGGTGCTGCCATGCGGAATTGAGTGCGCTGGCAAGGCCTCCAGAGCTGCGCTCCACTCGCGGTCCGCCAGCATATCTCTTGACAACGACCGGCAGACGATTGGAAACGTTAATTAGACGTCCCTTGATGAGTGTCATTGCTCACCTCCTACAGCATGAAGCCAGTCGTCGAAGAATTCAATGAGCTCCTGCGGTGGTTGCAGCCAAATGTCGGCGGCGGTCGGCCGGGATTGGGGACGAACCAACGCGGTCAGGCCTCGTCCCTTCAAGGCACGGAATGCATCTTCGTCAGTTTGGTCATCGCCGAGATAGGCGACAGCGGCGTCTGGTTTCGTTTCCGTCAAAATTGCGCGAATGGCATCACCTTTATCGCGGCCAGGAATCCGGATCTCCAGGCCGCCATCGAATTCAAGCAGAGAAAGTGGATATTCCGTAACCAGTGGCAACCAGAGGTGGCGGATTTTGGTCTTGATCTCGACCACTTCGCTCGGCGTCAACCCTCTCCAATGAACGGCAACGCTTCCAGGCTTTACTTCAGTTTGCGAATCGAGCTGGACGGCTTGAAGAAGCTGGGCGGCAAGCGAGAGCCCGGCTTGCTGCTGAAGTGGAATCTGGCAGATTTCATAGCTGCCGTCGGCTTTGAGACGTTCGAGACTATGGCTTCCCCAAATTTCCGGATGGGGATCGATCCCAATGAGACTCACTACTTCGCGTGCGGGGCGGCCGCTGATGAGAACAACGCGTGTTCCTGTTTTCATGATGCGCATCAGCCGCTCGGCTACATTCGGATACGGCAATGCCAAGCTGCGGTCCACGGTAAAAGGCGCGAGCGTGCCGTCATAATCGAGCAAGAGTACACGAGTAGAAGCGGACCGGAGCTGGTCCAGAAAAGCCGCGTAAGAGATTTGACGCTCGAGTGCCTTCATGCCGGCTCCTGACCCGACAGCAACCAACCACAGAAAGCTCAACCCGGCGCGAAGTGGCGAAGAACTTTAACCCAACAAACAATGCCAAACAGCCGAACTCGCGCTCAATGGCCAGCGAGCGGCATAGATTTAGGTGCGACCGTCCGCGAAACGGCGCGCGGAGGCATGTACGGCGCGCACTCCCCAGTGCGACCGTGAGGGTCTGAAAAGAACTTTTTTAATTCTAGCATGGAAGATGCTGGAGAGACACCCGGAAATTCAGTTCCCGGTGACGCGGGACTCTTGTCCCGCTGAAGAGTGCCATCGTCTTCGCCTCAGGTTGGGCTCAGGTCGCCCACTGCCGTGGCTCAGGCTCACAATCTTCAATCCGTCGAGCACTTTCTGCGTATCAAAGTTCAGGTTCTTACCGATTCGACCGAATGAAAGCCCAATTGACATCAGCAACGCTGCCGGAGTAGGGTTGGGTGCCTTTCGAACAGATCCCACAAACCAAGGAGAGCAACATGCGAGTGCGACTAGCGCTTTATGGTGTGGCGTTGTGCGTCTGTTTCGCCCCAATCCTCTCGGCCCAGGACGCGGCCAAGGTTGATCC
>DAIMDJ010000381.1:0-3189 GCA_036725905.1 Terriglobales bacterium | reverse complement strand
CCCTCCATCGAAGCTCGTACCACCTCTCTTCCGGCACCGCCCCTCGACCAGTGGTGGACGGGCTTCCGTGATCCTGAGCTGACACAGATCGTGAAGCGGGCGCTGGACCAGAATCTCGACCTGGCCGCTGCTATGACGCGAGTACAGCAGGCGCGTGCCGCTGCCCAAGGAGCAGGAGCTCGGCGCATACCATCAGGAAACCTTTACGCTTCGACGACCACACTGTACCAGTCGACTGAAAGTATGACGGGCCGTCTCGCCTCGCACTTGCCCGGCTACAGCCGCACTCAGAACTACTACGATCTCGGATTCATCGCGAGCTGGGAAACGGATCTATTCGGCGGTTTGAAAAAAGGAGCTCAGGCTGCTACCGCCGAGGCGCAGGCGGCCGAAGCTTCCCAGACGGGAACTCGCATCACAGTTGCCGCGGAAGCCGCTGATGCCTATATGCAGATACGCGGCGCGCAGGCGCGCTTAATCTTCGCCAAAGACCAGATCGCCACTGACGAGCATCTCGTCGAACTGGTGCAGCAGCGCAAGGATGCGGGCGTCGCTTCCGACCGCGAACTCGCTCAGGCTCAAGCCTTGCTGTCGCAAGCGAAGGCGACAATCCCACTGCTCACAGTCTCCCTCGAAGCACAGCTGAATCGGCTAGATGTGCTCATGGGGGCCCAGCCGGGAACGTATGCAGCGGAGTTGAGCTCGGTCGCAGACATTCCCGACGTACCGGAAATCTCCGGCTATGGGACGCCCACCGACCTTTTACGCAGAAGACCTGACATCATTGCTGCCGAGCGAATGGTTGCTGCCTCGAATGCTCGCATTGGCCAGGCTCTCTCCGAATATTATCCAAAGCTCTCAGTTTCAGGGATCGTAGGGTCTCAAGCGCTCGCGCCCGCCCATCTCTTCGAGCAGCAAGGATTTCAACCTATCAGTGTAGTAGGCCTGCGCTGGAGACTCTTCGATTTCGGCGCTGTCGCCGCGGAAGTGAAGCGAGCGCGAGGCGCCAATGCCGAAGCCTTGCTCCAGTATCAAAGCTCAGCCCTTCACGCGGCCGAAGATGTCGAGGACGCCTTCAGTTTAGTGGTCCTGTCGGAGAACCGCCGAAATGAAATCCTGCTTGAAATCGCTGAGCTGCAGCGTGTGCGCGACCTGTCAGAACAGTCCTACTCCGCCGGTGTCATCGCACTCTCCGACGTGCTCGACGCGGATCGTCAATTGCTTGCGGCCAAGGACGACTTAGCTGTAGCTCGAGAGAGTGCGGCGCGTGCAGCGGTCGGCTCGTATCGCGCTCTCGGGGGCGGCTGGCTCCCATGATCGAAACCCAATAAATAAAGGAAGAGCCCATATATGAAACGCATGAATTTTAGTTATTCCGCCCTGGTGCTGGTCGTTGCTAGCCTCGCAGTCACCTTGACTGGTTGCGGCCAGAAGCAGGAGTTAGACCCAAGAACACAGCCGGAGCTGGTTCGGATAGTGGAAATAGGTTCGTCGTCCGGAGCAGATCCCGCATTCACTGGCGTGGTCTCAGCGCGTGTTCAGAGCAATCTTGGTTTCCGAGTTCCCGGAAAGATCACGAGCCGCTTGGTAGATACGGGGCAGTTTGTCCGCGCTGGACAACCGCTCATGACGATTGATCGAACCGACTACGTCCATGCCATTACCGCGCGAGCAGAAACCGTCAGTGCGGCAAAGGCAAAGGCCGTTCAAGCTGCCGCCGATGAGGCCCGATATCGCGGTTTGGTCAAGAGCGGCGCGGTTTCCGCTTCAATCTACGATCAGATCAAGGCCGCATCGGATGCGGCACAAGCTGACCTCGCTGCTGCGACCGCTCAGGAGCAGGTTGCGAGAGACGAGGGCGGCTACTCACAACTTGTTGCGGACGCGGACGGCATCGTGATCGAGACATTGGCCGAACCAGGACAGGTGGTAATGGCCGGGCAGACGGTTGTGAAGCTCGCCCATTCCGGTCCGCGAGAGGCCGCGGTGAACCTCCCAGAGACGTTGAGACCAGCGCTTGGATCGACCGCATACGCAACGCTCTACGGCAGCATGACGAGAATTCCAGTTCGATTGCGACAGCTTTCCGGTGCTGCTGACCTGCAGACCCGCACCTTTGAAGCACGCTATGTGCTTGCAGGCGCTGCCGCGAATGCTCCGCTAGGAGCAACTGTTACAGTCCATCTCTCTGGCGACGCAGGGACTGACATGTTGCAAGTACCCGTCGCATCCGTTCTCGATCAAGGGAAGGGACCTGGTATCTGGTTACTGAACCCTTCCACATCCACAGTTTCATTTCAACCTGTACAAGTACGCCAACTGGGTGAAGACCTAGCAACCATCAGCGGAAACCTGCACCCAGGACAACAGGTCGTAGCGCTTGGAGTTCATCTTCTTCGCGACGGCGAACGCGTGCGCGTAGAGAACAAGGCAGAAATTCAATGATCCAGCATCATGTGTCAGAAAAAGACGAGAAGTTGCTCCAGGAACATGGCATCTCTGGACCCCCGGTTCCCGACTCAGCGTCGAAACAGTTTCTCAATCTGTCAGCCCTCGCAGTGCGCGAAAAGGCGATCACTCTGTTCTTGCTCATTGCGATCGTTGCTGCTGGCATCTTTGCCTTCCTGAAACTGGGACGCGCAGAAGACCCTACCTTCACGATCAAGGTGTTTACCGTCGCAGCGGTGTGGCCCGGAGCGACGGCACAGGAGATGCAGGACCTCGTTGCCGAGCCGCTAGAGAAGCGCATGCAGGAATTGCGCGACTACGATCGCGTAGAGACCTTCACTCGGCCCGGACTCGCGCTGATGATGGTGAGTCTCAAGGACACCACTCGACCAGAAGACGTCCCGGAAGAGTTTTACCAGGCTCGCAAAAAGCTAGGCGATGAAGCACAGGCGTTGCCTCAGGGCGTATTCGGTCCCTTCATCAATGATGAGTACTCCGATGTGACGTTTGCACTCTACTCGGTCGAGGCTCCAGATCTTCCTCCTCGCCAGGTTGCGCGTGAAGCAGAAACTCTTCGACAGCGGATGCTTCATGTGCCTGGCGTGAAGAAGGTTGACATCGTTGGAGAGCGGCCAGAACGTATTTTTGTTGAGTTCTCATACGAACGGCTGGCTACGCTGGGAGTGAGCGCACGAGATGTCTTCGATGCGCTGGTTCGAGAGAATGCCGTAACTCCATCTG
>DAIMDJ010000380.1:0-3205 GCA_036725905.1 Terriglobales bacterium | reverse complement strand
TGTCGGGCAGAATCCCATGCCCGAGGTTGAAAATGTGACCAGGACGCCCTCCGGCACGATGCAAAATCTCTCGCGCACGCCACTCAATCTCTTTCCAATTCGCAAATAGCACCACCGGATCAAGGTTACCCTACACCGCTCCTTCGAAATTTAGGGCGTGCCAGCCGTTATCGAGTGGCACACGCCAGTCCAAGCCGATCACTTCAGCACCAGTTTCCTTCATGGATGGCAGAAGCGTTGCCGTGTCGGTCCCAAAATAAATAATGGGTACGTGCGTGTTCTGCAGGCACTTCACTAATTCGCGCGTGCGTGGCAGCACGTGGCGGCGATAGTCATCTAGGCTGAGGCAGCCCACCCAACTGTCAAAGATCTGAATTGCGTCGGCCCCGGCACGCACTTGCTCGGCCGCATACTCCGCGACTACGGCTACGAGCTTGCCGAGCAATTGGTCCCAGGCCGCGGGCGAACAATACATCATCTTCTTAGTATGAACGTAGCTGCGCGAGCCGCCGCCCTCGATCATGTAGCTCGCCAGCGTGAAAGGAGCGCCGCAGAATCCAATCACTGGCAGGCGCGATCCGAAATGCTTGCATACCAAGCGCACAGCTTCAGCGACGTAGCCTAAATCGGCGGCCCGATCGGTACGTAAGCGCTCGATATCTTTCGCATCCCGAACAGGTTTTTCGATGACTGGGCCTTCCCCGGTTGAGAAGTGAAAAGGCAGGCCCATGACTTCGAGCGGCAGCAGGAGATCGGCAAAAACAATTGCCGCATCCACGCCCAGCGCTTCGGCGGCAGTGATAGTAACCTCGGCAGCGAGTTCAGGCTTTTTGCAAATCTCAATCAGTGAATACTGCTTGCGCACAGCGCGATACTCGGGCATGTAGCGCCCGGCCTGACGCATGAACCAGACCGGAGTTCGATCAACGGGTTGCGCCTTGCAGGCCTTTACGAAGCGCGATTGGGGAGCGGACATGAAACTCTAAATGTAGCATTTTCCCGCCGTCCCTCTTTGCTTCTGCTCTTTGCTTAATTCATTTGGGCTTTTCCTGGGGTGCTATCTCCACCTTCACCGCGTGAACGTTATCTGATTTCTTGGTATCAACTGAGACCACGCCCATATTGCCGCTCGCGTCACGCACCTGGATGGTAGTGCTCTCCTGCACACCCGACCCACTCGGACGCGATACATCGGTAGTCTTCGTCGTCACCTGCAAGCCGGAGCCGGGATCTCCGGGATTGGGTCGCTCGACCTGCTGTTCGGTCGTTTTTGCGCCGTTTGACCCCGCGCGCTGCACGGTTACCACGCGTTGATTGAGGTGCAAACTGCCGTCCGGCGCCAGACCCGGAGTATCGGTCGAGTAGGTTTCGCTGGTGTTGCGCTTCTGGCCGGGAGCGGTTTCCGTTTCTTTGCTGGTGGTACGCGAAACCACCGATAGCCTGCCATCAGAATCGGGCTTCAAAATGCGTTCGTCGATTGTGCGGTCCTTGCCGTCTTCTTTGGCCGTCTGCTCGGTCCGCTGAACTAACTGCCAGTTGCCACTGCCGTCCGGCAGCATGGTCGACTTTTGCACCTCGACGGTGTGGCCGCTTCGCTTTTGCCGCTCATCGACTTGCTGGGTTGCAGCCAAGCCGCCGCTGCCATCAGGGTTGAAAATCGTTGTCTTGCTTTCTTGCGAATCCGGGCTGGTCTTCTTCGTATTCTCGACAACTTTTTGTACGACCTGCAACCCGCCGTTCAGGTCGGGATTGGATGTGGTTCGCACCAACTTGCCGTCGCCGTTGCCGAGCGTTTGCTTCTCCTCTTCGGTTACCTGCATCAGCGTCTTTTCACCGCTGGGGCCGTGCGCGAATGACCTCTCGATAGTACGAACCGTAGTAGCGTTCACCTGGACGGTTTCTTTCTCTACGTCGAGATAAGGTTGGTAGTGCCCATCGGTTCCGAGTCGCTCGGTAGTCTGTTTGTCGACAGTGCGATTTCCTGATTTCGTGTGGGACTCAGTCGTGCGCGTGGGATTCGTATTCGGCATCCGCGACTCGGTTGTGGCCGTCCAGGATTTATTGGCATCGCTGGTTTGAGAATCGGATGCAGGCGTTTGCGCCGAGGCAAGGGGAAGACACAACAGCCCGAGAAATAAGACGCGGCAAGCAATTCGAGTGAACGATTTACAAGTCATGAGAGACCCCCGGCAGGCCATTGCCTTTCGAGCAGGCTCCAGAGACGGCCTACTATGCACATTCTCCGCTTGCTGCCTTGCGGTGTCGAGAGGATTCGTCCAGGGAAAGTGGAGATCAGATCGCGGACGAAGTTTGCAAAATATTGCAACTCCCAGATCTACTTCTTATCGGCTTTCTTAGTGGATTCGGTTTTCGCCGGCTCCGACTTTGGCTTGTCTTCCTTTTTCTTCGCTGATGAATCGCCATTCGCCGATGAGCCTGACGACGCCTCCGCCGAAGTCCCCGAAGACTTCCGTGCGTAGTCGGTGACGTACCACCCCGAGCCTTTGAACTGCACCGCCGGTGCGGAGATCACCTGCTCGACGGGACCGCCGCAATCGGGACATTTTTTGACATGCGGATCGGAGAACTTCTGGATTTTCTCAAACCGATGATGGCACTTCTTGCACTGATATTCGTAAAGAGGCATGGACTGTTGTCGCGAAGAAAGCGTTATCTCTGCTTTGATTCTAGGGAGGATGCGCCTGGACGTCAATTTACGAGGCGGGTACGAAGGGCGTGGGCAGTGATAGACTCGCGGCGATGAAGGCGCACGAGGCAGGGGAGAGAACCGACAACGCTCTGGCGCCCGGCCTATATCTGGTCGGCACACCGATCGGGAACCTTGACGACATCACTCTGCGAGCTTTGCGCGTGCTCAAGGAAGCCGACCTTATTGCCTGTGAGGATACGCGGCAGACCCAGAAGCTGCTGAATCATTACGGGATAAGCACGCGCACCATCAGCTATCACGAACACAATGAGATGACGCGCGCTCCTGAGCTTGTGCTCGACCTGGAGCGAGGCGGGCGGGTGGCTCTGGTGACCGATGCGGGGATGCCTGGCATCTCTGATCCCGGCTTTAGGCTGATTTCGCTTGCCGTCCGGCACCACGTACCGGTCGTGCCGATCCCCGGCGCCTCGGCTTTCTTGGCAGCGCTCGTAGCCAGCGGCTTACCGGCAGATTCCTTTCGCTTCAGTGGCTTCC
>DAIMDJ010000379.1:0-3207 GCA_036725905.1 Terriglobales bacterium | reverse complement strand
TGTGTATGCCAGGCTCGGAGAAAAAGAGAAGTCAGAACGCGCTCTCGCCGACTTCAATAGACTCTACGAGAGACAAACAACCGATTCCCAAGCAATGGAACAAGACACCAAGGAAGAAACTGAATCACCATGAAACCATCGTGAGTCGGTCCCTGCCTGATTAGCTGCTGGCTTCAACGATTGAGTGATGCGGAGGAACCCACAGGGAATGAGATTCGCCGCTTTAATGCTTAATCTTTGTTGCTGCTGCACATTCGCCGCAACGCATCATCAGTGCCAACTTCGCCCCACGAATTTCGAAGGATGGAAAGCGGAAGAACTCTCGAACGATTGGGTGCGGCTGGCCATCGTGCCTCAGCTCGGCGGGCGCCTCATGCAGGTCACGTTTGCCGGCCATTCTTATCTGTTTGTGAATCCAGAATACAAGGGGCAATACTTTCCGCCGTCGGGAAAGAACAATGGGAAGTGGTTCAATTACGGCGGCGATAAGCTTTGGCCGCTTCCCGAAGGCCGCCAGGATGAGCAGCACTGGGCCGGGCCGGCGTCGGATCTGCTCGACGACGGCGAGTATCAGCTAACGGTCCTTTCGCATGACAGTACCTGCGCCGTCCGCCTCGACGGACCGGCTGATCCAGTAACCGGTCTGCAATATTCGCGCGAAATCAGCATCGGCAGCGATTCACCGCAAATTTCATTTCACGCTGTGATGAAGAATGCCACAGGCCATCCGATCCGCTGGTCCGTGCAATCGGTAACGCAATATGACACCGCTGACTCTACCGGCAGCGGATTCAACCGCGATTTCTGGGCATTTACTCCCGTCAATCCGCAGAGCGCCTACTTCAACGGTTATCAGGTGCGCGCAGGTCTGGCCGACGACCCATCTTTCAACATCGCCGACGGCCTGTTCTTACTGCACTGGCAATATCTGGAAAACGAAGTCTGGCTGGATTCAACCGCAGGCTGGCTCGCCGTGGCGGACAATTCGACTCGCTACGCAATGATTGAACGCTTTCAATACATTCCCGGAGCCGACTATCCCGGAAAAGCTTCCATAATTTTTTATAAGAATGGCGCCGCGTTGGAGCTCGATGACAAAGGCTTACCGCATCTGCGCTCCTCCACGCGCGAAGACACTCCCTATTACATGGAAGCAGAAATTAATAGTCCCATGATCCGATTAGCGCCGGGCGAAAGCTACGCCATGGATACGCAATGGCTTCCCACGCGCGCCGGAAAAGACCTGAAAGACGTAACGAACGCCGGGATAATCGAGCGCCCTCTCGCGGCACATTCGACAGTGAAGGGCATCCGGCTTTTCGGTTCGTTCGGGGTGCTTTATCCGGGCAAGCTGATTGCCAATTTCTATGACGCCCATGGCGTGGAGAGCCAAGCGACTCTTCTGCAATCGGTCGATCCGGCAATAGCGGTTGAATTGAATGAGGAGCTGGAGGTGCCTCGAACGGCTGAGCGCATTTCCATCCACCTGATTGATGACGATGGTAAAGACCGCGGGTCGCTTGCCGAGTGCAAGGTCGTGAAAACCAACTGAAGCGGCGGAGGATCGCATTTCCTGTGTTCACCGCACCGGAGAAGCAACAGCTGTGGCTCTTAATATTTTTCTGCTTGACAGTTGCTAACTCCTGCGACAGACTTCGGCAACTCTCGCCAGTGTTTGGGGGATTTCACGTCGCTGCAGGATGAATAATCCGACTCTCACGCAGGCTTCGACAAATCGAAGCGTCCGGTTGTGCAAAGACAGGCATGGCGAGCTAAGGAGTAGAGTACTGTGAAAAAGAAAATTGAAGTATTAGTCTCCGCGCTGGTTCTCCTGGTCGGATTAACAAATGCCGGCCTTGCCCAGCATGGGTCTGCCCGGGGTAAAGTGATTTCGCCCCAATCGAATATCGAGCGCCCCGGAGATATCGGAGTCAGGGCCCACACCAATATCGAGTTGCTGCTCCCTAGTGGGGGCTTCCCCATAATCGGGCCGAGTACGTCTCCCGCCCCAGGATTCGTGGCTGAGACACCCGCGTCGTTGGGCTGCGTTTATTTCCTGGTCTCGACCCGCGTATCAGGGTGTAATCCGCTCACCGCGACCGTCAATCCGGCAGGCGGCAGCAAAGTGATAGCCATCGTGGACGCGTTTGATGATCCCAATGCCGCCACCGACTTGGCAAAGTTTTCGGCGCAGTTTGGTTTGCCGGCAGCAAACTTCAGCAAGGTTTTCGCAAGTGGAACGAAGCCGCCTCAGGACCCCACGGGAGGATGGGAGCTTGAGGAATCTCTCGACATAGAGTGGGCACATGCGATCGCGCCAAGCGCCAGGATCATCCTGGTTGAGGCAGCGTCGAACAGCCTCACTAATCTGCTGGCCGCTGAAACCAAAGCTGCTACTCTTGTGGCCGCTGCGGGTGGCGGTGAGGTTTCCAACAGTTGGGGCGGCGGAGAATTCTCCGGCGAAACCAGCCTCGACTCTCACTTTATCCAGTCCGGCGTGGTGTTCTTCGCTTCCACAGGCGACTTCCCGGGAACAGCGTGGCCTAGCGTTGCTCCCAACGTTGTTGCAGCCGGCGGCACGACAATCAGCCGGAATCCCTCTACCCTGGCGTTTATCACCGAGCGTCCCTGGGCTGAAACTGGCGGTGGTCGCAGCTTGTTCGAATCCATCCCGACCTATCAAACTTCCATTGCCAGCATCGTCGGAAGCTCACGTGGCGTGCCTGACGTGTCCTTCGATGCTGATCCTGATACGGGCGTCTGGGTATTTGACAGTACACCAGTTGAAGGCTCGACCGCTGGCTGTTGCGGCGTCAAGGGGTGGTGGATCGTGGGTGGAACTAGCGTGTCATCGCCGGCATTGGCGGGCGTGGCCAACTCAGCTGGCCATTTCGCTACCTCCAGCGAAAACGAGCTGACCACCATCTACAGTAACCTCGGAAACACTGCGGACTTCCACGATATCGCTGTTGATTACTGCGGTCCGTTCGCGGGTTTCACGAGTAAGACCGGTTGGGATTTCTGCACCGGTGTTGGCAGCGTTCACGGCAACGCCGGGAAGTAAAAGAGCCAGATTTTCCGGGACTCGTATGTCAACGACCACAATTCAGATACTTACCACGCCTGCGCATCTACACCATGAATGTGCCGGCGGGTCACCTATTTTGACGTAAGGATGGCTCCGGCGGCGGAGTCTGTTGGCTCCGT
>DAIMDJ010000378.1:1475-3212 GCA_036725905.1 Terriglobales bacterium | reverse complement strand
CCTCGGCGACGTTGTGCGTGTCGGTGAAGATCGCGCGCATCGCCTCTTCGATTTCGTCATCGGTCACCTGGACCACGCGCTCGATTTCACGGCGCAGGATATCGAGGGAGACTTCATGCGCGCGCGAGATGGCAATGCCATCAGCAATGCGCGTCGCGGACTTCTGCTCCACCACGCGCCCGGCCGCGAACGATAACGCATAAGTCGGCGCGCTTGCTGACACCACGCCGATGATACTGGTCTTCAGCCCGAGCGCGTTTCGAGCAGCGGCCAGGCCGACCGCACCCGATCCCCAGCCGACGGGCACGAACACCGAATCGAGTGCTGGTGCGCCGCGGAAGAACTCCAGCGCATAGCTTGCCACGCCGCGAACCAGCAACGGATCGAACGACGGCATGCGAAACAGCGCGCGTTCGCGGGCCAGCTCATCGGCGTGATGGTCGGCGGCGTGGAAGTCGTCGCCATGCTCCACCAATTCCGCGCCCAGCGCCCGCATGGCTGCGTTCTTTTCGCGGCTGTTGCCGAACGGCACTACCACGACGGCGCTCAGACCGAACTGGCGCGCAGCGAAGGCTTGAGACTGGCCGTGGTTCCCGCGCGTCGCTGAGATCACGCCCTTCGTTTCCGGATGCGTCCGCCGCAGCCAGTCCATGTACACGATCCCGCCACGCACCTTGAAGGCGCCGACGGGCGTGTGGTTTTCGTGCTTCATCCACACTTCGCATCCGGCGCGCTGGTTAAGCAGAGGCCACGAGTACTGCGGCGTCGGTGGCACGAACCGGTGGACGAGCTCGGCAGCGGATTCAAGCTCGGCGAAAGAGGGTAGCACTGGAATTGTGGCAACAGGCATGTGGATCAGATGTCCGGTGGGGCAGATTGGTCACATTTTCGAAGATCTGCCTAACCCGTTGACGACAGGGACAGAGCGAGCCCACAAAATCATCACTGCCACCATATATTTGTTCGCACACAGCCGCTCATCCCGCATTTGGGGTGCGATCCCGAGGCGTGGTGCAGGTTGCGCTGGCGCTGGGTATATGACATACAAAGGGTCTAGGCGCAATTTTTCGGGGAGGATTGGTTAGCGGCATCTATCCACGCCTAAAAGCCAAGCCAGCGACTTGAAATTCGGCTATACTTTCGTGCAGGTCGTCTGCTCTCTGTGCCCTTAGAAGTGAGCAGGGAGGAGCCCGCCATGGCCGATCTGGAAATTGCCCTCTCCTGCAAGAACTGCAGTCACTCTTTTACAGTATTGTTAATGCGAATGGCTGAACAGAACGGCAAGATGGTTTGTCCCAAGTGCGGCGTGACCAGCCGATACCATTTCGCCGACCTTCAGAAGCGTGCCGCTTGAATGGAAACTGCTAGGACTGCGCGCATCAAGATCGATCTGGCTCAACTATTTGAGCAGCAGGTCGAGTTTTTTAGAAGGCGCACCCTTGGGGAGACAACTCCGGCAGAGCAGCGCGACTACGAAAAAAGACGCGAGCGCATCCGCCAATTATTTGCCGAGCTAGGCAGATCGACAAAGGCAGCATAGTCGACTGAATCAAAAAGTATCACGGCGAGCCGTGATCTCGCCGACACGTCCACTCCCACGGTAACGGTCCAATGTACCTTAGGCAAACTCGGGCATGCAGTAGCCGGATAGTCTAAAAAGACCACCTACATGATCATCTGCTTCCTGTTCTCGACCTTCTGACTTGGCGCCGGACTCGAAGCCAGCTGCACTTCGGG
>DAIMDJ010000378.1:0-1465 GCA_036725905.1 Terriglobales bacterium | reverse complement strand
CTTCCGCCAATCCCACAGCTTCAAGCCATCAAAGCGGCAAATTTCGCAGCCCGCGGTACTATTCCTCCCCCTCCTGAGCTATCCCTTCGCCGTTGACCTCGACGCCGGGCGGCACTTCCGTTCCTGTCCCATTTGGTCCCGTCCATTCCTTGAATACTGCGGTTGCAGTCTTGCCTATCCATCGTCGCTGCCATCGACGGGTTGGCCGGCATCAGCAATTCGGCGATGAGCCTGCTTATGATCGCCGAACTCGAAGACCATGTGGCAAGGCTGGAGCAGCCCACCGAACTTCGGGCAGCGCTAAAGTGGAGCCGCCTACCCAGCATCCAGCTAAGGGTAGAACTGACCGAAACTTTCGCTCTTGCGGAATTCTCTCGCCACCAGCTTGAGAAATCCCGTGGGGACATCCCGTCCTCGATTAAGAAGCTATCAAAGCTTTTTACGAAATCAATGGGAAAAAAGCTGCACGTGTTAGCCATTGGGGTACAGATGCAGCTGAGCCCCACGTATATCGTGCTGCGGTTGAGGTCGCCGCATCATGGGGAAAAGGCGTCCGTGCAGACGACTCACATACCAAGCCATTATTTTCCCTTCAATTCAATTCGGGATATTGTCCTTGTGAGAATGTGTATGGACCGCTTGGACTTTTCGGAGCCATTCCTGATAAAAGTGCGCCACCGCCGCTGATGCTACTTGCCACAGCGCTCTGCGCGAACAGCTTCCCGCTCGCGTCACGCCCAGATATTCGTACCGCAAGATCCACTTGCGTCCAGAGCTCTTGGCGACATTTCGACCATGACCACCACTCTTCAATACACCAGGTCTAATCTCGCGCCAGACTCCTTCTTTGCTTCTTCGCTGCCCAAACTCTTTTACGACTGCTTGGGAGAGCTTTGATATTCACCTTGTACCTCATAGGTCATGGTCCCGTCGGCGCCGGCGGTGCCCTTGTAAGTTCCCTTGCCGGTTAGGCCTTTAAGTTTGCCGGTGCCACGAATCAAGCTCCAGGGGCCTGTTTCCGTTTGCGGTGCGCCGTCCTTCAGCACGGCAGTTCCTTGGTAGCGATAATACGCTTTGTCGCCATTCTCCATCGTGTCCAAGAGCGGTGCAGGCAGTATTTAATGTGCACGTTAGGCTGAGACAATGATCCGCAAAGCTTCGACGTCGCCGGACTCGAAGCCCGGCTCCGGCGATCTGAATCATTCGTAACGAAGACCCTGGATGGGGTCGAGCTGAGAAGCTTTATGGGCAGGGTAGTAACCGAAAAGAATTCCGATGCCGGCTGAGAATATGCCACCAATGGCAAAAATCTCAGGTGAAAGCTTCGTGGGCATTTGGAAGAGATTTTCAACCAATGCCGACGAAACAAGTCCTGCTAAAAGACCTAGCAGCCCTCCCAGCACGCTCAGCACGATTGCTTCGCTCAGGAATTGCAGTTGGACGTCCGATTCCCTCGCGCCTACGG
>DAIMDJ010000377.1:0-3233 GCA_036725905.1 Terriglobales bacterium | reverse complement strand
CCCGGCCTCTCTTGCGCGATTGCGAGGATGGAGGCGCTAGCGTAAGATGTCCAGCCAGTGCCCGATACAGCCTCCATCGTCGGTCGCACGTTGTCCCACTACGACCTCCTGGAAAAGCTGGGCGGCGGCGGGATGGGCGTGGTCTACAAAGCCAAGGACACACGTCTCGGCCGGAGCGTTGCGCTGAAATTCCTCCCCGACGACATTTCCCGGGTCCCTCAGGCAGTCGAGCGATTCCGCCGCGAAGCGCGCGCCGCATCCGCGCTCAATCATCCCAACATCTGCACGATTCACGACATTGGAGAATTCGAAGGCCGGCCCTTCATCGCCATGGAGCTGCTCGAGGGACAGACTCTCAAGCACCGTATCGCCGGGAAGCCCATCGAAATATCGGAACTCCTGGAGATCGGTATTCAGATCGCTAACGGGCTCGATGCGGCGCACTCGAAGGGAATCGTACACCGCGACATCAAGCCCGCGAATATCTTTCTCGTGGAACGTGGGCAGGCAAAAATTCTGGATTTTGGTTTGGCGAAGCTAACGCCCGCGGTTCAACTTGCTGCCGAATCGGGGGGCGCCACATTCATGCGCACGCAGACGCATGTGCTCGATGAAGATCAACTGACAAGCCCGGGCAGCTCCATCGGCACGGTCGCGTACATGTCGCCGGAACAGGCGCGGGGCGAAGAGCTGGACGCACGATCGGATTTGTTTTCGCTCGGTGTCGTGCTCTACGAGATGGCTACTGGGTCGGTGCCGTTCTCGGGCGCAACCTCGGCGGTCATTTTCGACGGAATTCTCCGTTCCGCGCCCACGCCTGCGCAGCAACTAAACCCGCGCCTGCCCATAGCGATGGAAAACATTCTCGGCAAGGCGCTCGAGAAGGACCCCGACCTGCGGTGCCAGACGGCTGCTGAACTCCGCGCCGACTTGAAGCGACTCAAGCGAGACACCGAATCCGGCCGCCGTCCCGCCGCTGATAAGAGCGGTTCGGGTTCCGGCACTAACCTGGCTGCAGACAAGCAAAAATCAGTCGCGGTGCTCTACTTTGAGAACCTGAGTGGCGCCAGGGAAGACGAATACTTCCGCGACGGCATGACGGAAGACATCATCACCGAGCTTTCTAAGATTGCAAGCCTGCGCTTATTCCCCCGCGCGGAAATGCTCCCGTACCGCGATAAGCCTGTTACCGCCCCGCAGGTCGGCCAGGAATTAAAAGCGGCCTGTGTGCTCGGAGGCAGCATTCGACGCTCGGGCAACCGCTTGCGGATTACCGCCCAACTGGTGGAGACTTCCACCCGCCAGTCGCTCTGGGCTGAGCGCTACGATCGCGAACTCAAAGACGTTTTCGAAGTGCAGGATGAAATCGCCCGCAGCATCGCGCAGGCATTGCGCATCACGCTTTCGCCGAAAGAAGAGAAGATCATCGCCAGCAAGCCCACCGAAAATCTGCAGGCTTATGATTTCTACCTTCGCGGGCGCAGCTATGCCCGCCAGCTCAGCCTGGAGTTCGCAATACAGATGTTCGAGCAGTCCATCGCGCTCGACCCGGATTTCGCACTCGCGTATGCCGGTCTGGCCAACGTCTGTGGCCAGTACCACGAATGGCGCGAGCAACATCCGCGCTGGATTGAGAAAGGCCTGGCAGCCTGCGAGCGCGGTTTGGCCTTGCAGCCGAACCTGCCGGAATTGCTCGTAGCTTGCGCTCGCCTTGCCTACACGGAAAAGAAGTATGAGGAAGCCTGCCGCTACGCAGAGGAAGCCATTAAGCTCAAGCCAGATTGCGAAGGCGTCTACGACGTGCTTGGCCGGGCGCTGTTCGCTTCTGGGCAGAGCCGTAAGGCGGCTGATCTGGCCGACCGCGCCGTGGCCGTCAACGGAGACGATTACAACATCTTCCCGCCCTATCTCAACGCATTGCGTACAATGGGACGAACGGCAGAGGCCAGCGTTCACGAGGATCGGTGGGTTCACGTGCTCCAACGACAGCTGGAACTGGTCCCCGAAGACGTCCGTGCGCGCATCTTCCTCGCCAACCTCTATGCCGGCCGTAAGGCCATTGAGCAAGCCGTGCGCGAGTTGGAGTTGGCCGTGACGATGCGGCCCAAAGACTCCAACATTCTCTACAATGCCGCCTGTACGTACGGCATCCTCGGACAAAAATTGGATGCGTTAGCGCTACTCAGACGTGCTCGAGAGGCCGGGTACAGTAATCTCGAGTGGGCATTACGCGATCCTGACCTCGCCTGCTTGCGCGATGATCCCGAATTCCAGCGCCTAGTTGGTGAGGCCGCCTAGAACTAGCCGCGGATTGTCTTTTCTGTCCGCAGAAAAAAACGCAAGACAAACTTCTGGCGCGCGCGACGGTTTAGTTCGCGCGTTTCACCGGCATGGAGAGATCAAGCACAATCAGCTCAGGCCGTAGCTGCTGTGAGCTTTCTCGATTGCTTCCTTTCCATTCTCGGCTTCCCCGCACACGGCAAGGCCCGCTTCGCGTTGGAAGCGTTCGCAGAGCACCTTGCGAATCCAAGGATTGTCATCGACGAACGGATCTACAGGAGTGGGAGCTTGGCGGTCTCATGTCTTGCCTATTGTGGCCTCCTTGTCTGCTTCGATCTGAACTTCAACTTCGGCCCCCTCTTTCAGGCTTGCTTCCCTGCCTTTGTCGTCCGTCAGTCTGTTCTCAATGCGAATCTCCCGATACAGATCATCAGCTTCCTCAATGCTGAATTTCCGCTTTTTCGGGCTGTGTCGGATAAGCAGGCTTGATGATCTTTCGCACCTTAGCTCGCAGCTTCTTGTGTGCTCGTTTCATATCCGCTTTGAAATCGCGGTGCTTGGGATGGCCGTTTGCCTGTCATGAGAATACGGCAGAGATTGTATTTGAGAGCGCATTTATGCGGTAGGGCAGGCTGTTTCCTAGCAGGACGGCCTGGCGAAACCTTTCACTTCGCCCGTAGCAACCTGAGCGCAAGCCAGCCCAAATACAGGAAGTCCATAACCACTCCTGCGAAAACGACACGCCAGAACCCACTCCTCGGCCCGCTATGTTTTCGCGACGGCCCACATCACTGCATCCAGCGCGCGGTGTCGCCAGGGAAGCTGTAGATCACGTTCTGATATTTGGGCCGGCC
Organism: Terriglobales bacterium; assembly: GCA_036725905.1. Classification (GTDB taxonomy): domain Bacteria; phylum Acidobacteriota; class Terriglobia; order Terriglobales; family Acidobacteriaceae; genus QIAB01. Next base: position 99 of record DAIMDJ010000377.1, on the reverse strand, counting down.
TTCGCTGCGACCTTGACCGCGAACGTCATGCCAGAAGGTTGTTGCAATCACTCCCAAGCGTCACATCTCAGCCGCAGGTCTAGCGCGGATCAGAGCCGC
>DAIMDJ010000376.1:0-3236 GCA_036725905.1 Terriglobales bacterium | reverse complement strand
ATGGTTGCGAACGATTTATTGATGCAATTTCAGGCGGACATTTTGAATCGCGAGGTAGTGCGCCCGGTGATTCAAGAGACGACCGCACTTGGTGCGGCCTATGCCGCAGGCCTGGCGGTAAAATTCTTTTCCGGCTTGGAGGAGTTGCGAGCAAACTGGGCAGTTGATCGCACCTGGAAACCACATCTTGCAGAAACGGAGCGCGAGCAGTTGTACAAGCAATGGAAGAAAGCAGTCACGCGATCGTTTGACTGGATCGAACCGTGAGGGAGGCATTCGCTTATGAACTCACCGCTGGCCGGTGAATTTTTCGGAACGATGATTCTGATACTGCTCGGCGATGGAGTTGTTGCTGCCGTGCTGCTCAAACGATCGAAAGCGGAAGGCGGCGGGTGGATGGTGATTACAGCCGGTTGGGCGTTCGCGGTGATGGCGGGCGTGTTCACGGCCATCGCTTGCGGAAGCAATGATGCCCATCTGAATCCGGCAGTGACCATTGGCTTCGCGATGCGGGATGGCAATTTTTCCAAGTTTGCTCCTTACCTTGCGGCACAGATGCTTGGGGCCATCGTCGGGGCAGGGCTTGTCTGGCTGCACTACCATCCGCACTGGAAGGAGACGCCGGACACTGAGATCAAGCTAGCATGCTTTTGCACGGCGCCGGCAATTCGTAATGGTGTGACAAATTTACTGAGCGAAGTCATTGCGACCTTCGTGCTGGTCTTCGTGGTCGGCGCGATTTTTTCAAGGGGCGTCTCCGCGACGGGTCCTGCCTCGGGGCTGGGACCATATCTCGTGGGAAGCTTGGTCTGGGGAATCGGGTTGTCGCTAGGCGGGCCGACCGGATATGCGATCAACCCAGCGCGAGACCTCGGACCGCGTGTCGCTCACGCGATCTTGCCGATTGCCGGAAAAGGCGGATCGGATTGGGGCTATGCAACGATTCCAGTGATTGGACCGCTCATTGGCGGTGTGTTGGCCGGGGCGCTTCTCCGCGTTCTCGCGATTTCCTGATCCAGGCAGAATTCGGGCAGGACTCTGCTGTATCTTGGCGGCGATTCCGAGATGACTGGAGAATGTTAAGTACACAGAACTCTCTTAAAAAAATGGAGCAAAGAAAAGAATGAGCCTGATGCGATCGCTGTTGCTAGCTGCCTCGCAGAATCGATGGCTTCGCGACCATGCCACGCAATATTCGTTCGTGCGCGGCACAGTGTCACGGTTCATGCCCGGTGAAACGCTGGACGACGCACTTGGGGCGGCGGAGGCGCTTCGAAGGAAGAAGATTGGAACGGTCTTCACGCACCTTGGAGAAAATATTAAGGACCGCGCGGAGGCGCAGCAGGTCACGGAACACTATCTCGAAGTCCTGAAACGCATCAGGGAAAATGGTCTCGACGCGGAGATTTCCGTCAAATTAACACAACTGGGCTTGGATCTCTCGCCACATCTGTGCTTCGAGCATTTGAACGCCATAATCGACCGAGCTGAAAAAGACTCCATCGTCTGGGTGGATATGGAGGCGAGCAATTATGTGGACGCAACACTGGACCTTTATCGCCGAGCGCTGACGGCGCATCCGAATGTGGGCATTTGCCTGCAAGCCTATCTCTACCGGACCAAGGATGACCTGGCGAACCTTCTTCCACTGCGGCCCTCGATTCGTTTGGTTAAAGGCGCGTACAACGAGCCGCCGGAAATTGCATTCCCCCACAAGCACGATGTCGACGAAAGTTATTTCGTGCTTGGGAGGCAGATGCTGCGTGCGAAGAAGGAGAATCGCTGCGTGCGCGCAGCGTTCGGCACGCACGATGTGGCGCTGATACGGCGTCTGGCCGATTGTGCATCCGCGGAAGACTTTGCGAAGAGGGATTTTGAAGTGCAGATGCTCTACGGCATCCAGCGCGCCGAGCAGGAACGTCTCGCCAATGAAGGCTGCACTTCGATTGTGCTGGTCGCCTACGGGAGCTACTGGTATCCGTGGTTTGTGCGGCGGCTGGCGGAGCGGCCGGCAAATTTATGGTTCATGGTGCGCAACGTGTTCGCGGCGTAGAATCTGCCTGAGTTATGTTCCGATCCGCGTTCCACCGGCGATGGGAACCTCTACTATCCCACAGTGTTGGCCTTGGCTATCAGAAGAATCGCGAGAAGATAGAACAAAAACATAAGGGCGAGAAGTGTCTTTGCCTGACGATCGGCACCTTGAAATTCTTTCCATACTAAAATTCCCCAAAGGGCCGCCACCATGGGGGCAGATTGTCCGATGGCATAGGAAACGGCCACGCCGGTGAGATTCGCTGCTACCAGGTTGAAGACGGTGCCGGTTCCCCAGATGATGCCACCCATCAGTCCTAGCATGTGGTCCGCGGCAGGTCCGCGAAAAAATTCGCCGAAATTCACAGGGCCTCCAACTAGAGGATTCTTCATGAAGTAAACGTTCCAGACAAAGCACGAAAGCAGCGCTCCCAATGTAAAAAAAACGCCAACGCTATAGGGACCCAAAGCGTTTCCTTGGGTCATCGCGCGAGTGATAAATGGAGCCCAGAGGCCCATCAGAATTCCGGAAACGAGGCAGATGATGATGCTCTTGCGAGAAACTGGCCGGGCAGCTCTGGTGAGGTTTCCATAAGCCTTGCCATCGAGGACCACCGCGATGACGGCGCATGCGACACCGGCTGCGAGCAACGGCGCATTCCCTCTCGGCTGCAACAAATAGCTCGAAACGACGCCGACCACCATGGCAATGCCGATCGAAACCGGAAAGGCGATGGCCAGACCGGCCAGGTCGATTGCGGCCACAAGGAGAAGATTTGCAAGATTGAAAACAGCGCCGCCAGCAAGAGTGTAAATGTAATTCGAGCGATCGGCCGCGCGGATGTTGTTTAGGAAGCTCGAAGCGTCATTCGACGTATTGCCCATGGTGAAGGCTAAAGCGACCGCGATCAGAAAAATACCCAAGGCGTAGTCCCAGTAAAACAATTCGAAACGGTAATTCTTTACACCCTTGAAAGTGTTTGCCCAGGAGCCCCAGCAGATCGCGCTCGTCAATATCATTAGAAGCGCTAAGCCGAAAGAATGAGGAACAAACATGAATTCCCGGCTCCTTTGCCAGTCATCGATTCATCCTTTGTCAGCGTGATGTTGTTTCTACATTTGTGACTGACGCTGCTTGTACTCATTGTCAGGAGAAGGGTCAAGGGCAACCCAGGAAAGCTACCGGCGCTCCCCTTATGCGG
>DAIMDJ010000375.1:1901-3237 GCA_036725905.1 Terriglobales bacterium | reverse complement strand
TAGATGCTTCGATGAGCCCCAAACTTGACGCATAAAGTGAGGTAAACCTCCCGTCGCGCCGAGAAGCCGTGAAAGAATCAAGCCATGCATTGAGTTTTGGGATGGTTCAGGCACACTGATCGCATGAACGAAACTTGCATTAGCAAGTTGCCACGCTTCCAATCTATCGATCGGACTCAGATATTACTGAGAACAACCGACGTGGAAAGCCTCATTCGGCGGGCACTACAATGTCTTCTCGAAGGAATGCAGCGATGAAACGCCCGAGTCCCATTTATTTTCTACTCAAGAGCGAACAAGAAAGAGCTGAATTCTTGGAGGCTGGAGTTGACCTGCCGAGAGGCAAGATGATGGACGGTGGAGAGTTTATCCGCTTCGAGATCGCAGAGGACGACCCAAGATGGGAGAGCTTTGCGTGAGTTTTCCGAGAGCGTTTGGATCGTGCACTGACGAACAGAACTCCTCCCGGAGAGGCGAAGATTTCCCTTGGCGGGAATGCCGAATGGCTGGACGGATATTCGGGTCAGAGTGTGGAGCAACTGCTCTCCCTTGAAGGAAAGAGCCGAACCGATTCTCTGGTCTTAGCATTCGAGCAGGCAATCAGCCAAAGAGCAGAAGGCGCCGACAATCAAGGACTTACCAACACTGAGCATGTTGTTCTCGCGGTGGAAGCACTGGAAAGTGAAGTGAACAATGGTGGATACCACCAGTTCTTTACAAACTCGTCGCGAGAGTTTGCCCCGACGATTGTGGACTCTCTCCGACGCATCGGTTGCAAGAAAGCCGCGAGCATCACTCAGAAGGCCATAAAAGCACTTGGCGTTTCAGACCTAACGGTGCAAGCAATCGACACTGTTATGGCCACGGATGATGAGCAGCGACTGAAGAAGTTCGCTCAGTGTGACGATGCTTACTATAAGAACGCGGAGCCAATTGCGGAGCGGCTCTTTGCCTTCATTAAAGGGAACAAGGCGGGTATCAGGCTCTAAACTGTTGTAACATCGCCATTTCACCAACAACCAGCGCGCGCGCGACCGGTTTCAGTAGATTGCTTTGCTTGCGATTCTGCGGGCGTCGCGACCGCGCGAGCACCAAGGAATCGACGGGGCGCAACAGTGGCTCGAAGGTCCCACATTTTCCCCCACAGTGAGAGTTCGATGATTCCCGCTAGTCACTCGTAAGCGCTTGAAAGGAATGGTGAGCGCGGAAGGAATCGAACCTTCAACCTACTGATTAAGAGTCAGTTGCTCTGCCAGTTGAGCTACGCGCCCATTGCGGGGGGATGATCTGCGGCGGCTTCCATATTGAGTCTAACATGAACCGCTGGGCTCAAACG
>DAIMDJ010000375.1:0-1801 GCA_036725905.1 Terriglobales bacterium | reverse complement strand
TACGTGAACAGTCGAGTCTTGACCTTGCCAATATTACCGCCCGCCTTCACTTGCGCTGGCGCGGAAATCTGGTTCAGCACACTCTTCAAACCGGCCGTTTTGTATGCCGTGCATGCCGAATAAAAACTGTAGCTCGAATTCGCGGCCGGAATCTGAATCACCGGACTCGCCGCTCCCTTGGCAACGCAACGCGGTGACATTGGAAGATCCACATTGAATCGCTTAAACGTCTGCGGATCGGTCCACGTGAGTTCCGTACTGCGGTCATACACGAAATTCTGATCGAATGTCTTGACATCCCACGGATATCCATTCGCGCCTTTGGTCCAGACAAAATATCCAGTTGTCGCAAAGCTCAGTCCATTGTCGGGAAAAATCGCCGAATAGATTGGATTCGCATTCCCCGGTCCCATGTGATAATCCGCGCGATCGGGATAATTCATCACAAAATAATTCAGCATGTCCTCTGTGCTGGCCGGACAGGAGAACGTCTGAGCACCCGCGGATCCAGCCAGAACCAGGCAGATGCAAGCAACGGCAAACAAAACAACAAACCTGTACACTGCAACCTCCTCAATGAACCCTGTTAAAGGTTTGAGCTAGTGCGGAAAAACATCCTTGAACCCAGGACACGCGGCTCTTACTGGCGGGAACGGTAAGGAATGTTGCAGATATATTAATCCAGAAACTCAGTTTAGAGGGGCAGCAGAGAAATTTTTTGCAGGATTGTTCGCTGGCGGACGCTTCGGGCTTCGGGCATCAGATATTAGGCGTCGGGCGTCCCTGTGGACCCGTCCGTTCTGTCGCTTAGGAAAATTTGGGTGGATTTGAGGTGGGGGGTGAGGGCAACCCGCCCCTACGTGTGCCGCGATGGAGTCGAAGCTTGAGGTCACGATGTGCAAAAATCGGCGCTCTGCCTTAAGACCCCTGCCGAACATCCGCGACCAGCGGAGAGACGGTTTCGGCAACTCCAGCGCTCGATTTTCGCGGCGGCAGGTTTTCTACTTCCACCGGCGGGCGGCGTTCCACGGTGCCCAGAATCGGCGCGTACTCAAATTCGTCGGTCGGCGAGAGAGAGACAAAACGCTGCTGCGCGCAAAGCGACTCGATCAAGGCGCGCTGCCGCCCACTCAGCACCTGCAAAGGCAGCACGTGAAAATGGCGGAAAATCCATAGAATGTAGATTCGCTGAAGAAATGTCGGCCTGATGTAGCGCGGTCCCAACGGTGTCAGCACGCGCAGCACACCGTCAGACAGCTTTTGCATCCACATATTCGAAGCACCCGCAGATTGGAAGTTTCTTAATTTGTTAACGGGAGCAATTCAAGGGCCAGCATTATTGCACCAAATTCGATGCATCGCATTAAGAAAGTTTTATGAAGAAACCGATTCCCGGCAGATCCTCCTCTCCTTTGCCAGTCAATTTGAGAAAGTTCAGCCAGATCTTCCATTTAGCCGCTAATTTCCGGGAGTATCTCCATGCTCAGGATACGCGCCGCCACTCCGCACCGCTGCTCACCGCTCGCTTCCACACGCACAACGGATGCTCGGCAGCACACCCATCGCTTCTCGCCGCCAGTCATCTCCTTCGGCAAAATCAGAACCATCTCCAGCGCGCTTCCTTCGCTGAAATGCGCGTCGCTGTACAAGAAAATCCCACTACTGCTCAAGTCGCGCGTGCAGCCGCTGGCTTCAATCGTACCCTGCTCAGACTTGATCGTGACTGGCAGGGCAAGACTTAGGCGCTTCTGCGTCCGGCGTTCAGACTTAGGTTCTGCCATGGAGGAGGGAGAGTACCACA
>DAIMDJ010000374.1:0-3248 GCA_036725905.1 Terriglobales bacterium | reverse complement strand
CGCAGTCGTTACTTTCTACACTACAAGCGCGCTTGTGACCGCCTTGGGCTTAGCAATTCTCATCACCAGCGCCACCATCGCCTACATGGTCGCGCAGTCAGTGAAATAGTCCTCTCGACTCACCAACTCGCCTAGCGCGGCACCAATTTCCCCAGCAAGACCCGAATCATTTCTGGCCGATGCTCGCCGACCGTCCCTTCGAGAGTGTAAGAGCGTTCAAAAGCATTCGGCCCAGTAATCTTCATCTCCCACTTATCGTTCGCCTGAGAACCCACAATCGAAACCCGCCAATTCCCAGGTCGATCTGCAAGCACGTGCTCGATAGTTGCAACCACTTCCCGCTGCAATCCAGGATCACCCGTATTCTGCATCTCCACCGTAAGGGCCATAGATATTGCGCTGCTCAGTATTCATTTTAGCGGTCGAGCAAACGACAGCTCGTGCCCATCCGGATCGCGCATGTGGAAATACCGCTCGCCCCAAGAAGCATTCTGTGGCTGCGGCGGATCAAATCCTCGTTCCTTCAGATGTCTCCAGACCTCATCCACATCCGCCACATAAAAGATAAGCCGACCCCACTGCGTGACCGTATTACCTTCTTCCAGATTGAGAATCGCAGATTCTGGATACTTCGCACGCAGGGAAGAGAACCCTGCAGTTTCTCCGCCGTATAGCAGCTCCATACCGAGCACATCCCGATAGAACTGCACAGACACCTTCATGTTCGAGACTCGAAACGTCAGCGCCGAAATTTTCTCCACCATGATTGCCATGATGCCGGCAGTTTACCTCGGCCTCGCTTGAATCCTCCCTCCGCGAGGCATAGCTTTGAGGCAGGAGGCGGCCTATGGCATACGTTATTGCCGAGCCCTGCATCGGGGTGAAGGACACCGCCTGCGTCGATGCCTGCCCCGTAGATTGCATTCACCCCAAGAAGAACATGACCTACGACGACGGCCGGCCAACGTTCGACGAAGTCTCACAGCTTTACATCGACCCCGTGGAGTGCATAGACTGCGGCGCCTGCGTGCCCGTCTGTCCCGTGTCAGCGATTTTTGCGCTGGATGACCTGCCCGATAAGTGGAAGCATTTTACGGAGATCAACGCGAGCTACGTCCAAGGCGGCAAATTCCGCAGCTGGGGCAGAGGCGAGTGGGGCAATGAACGCTGGAGTGGCCGTTGGGAAGGTCGAGAACGGGAGAGATAAGCGTGCGATAAGACGCTAGGGCGCCTGTGCCTGTCAGAATTATCTAGCGAGCCGATCCTTCAGCACCATAGCACTCACCACGAGTTCTGAGCGCTATCGCCGATTGCAAAGGCAATGATGTAACCGTCTGGCAAGCGCTCCAGTAGGTTCAAAATGAGTATCTTCGCTGCCGCAGCTTTGAGGATGGCGCAACTGCACGCCAAGAGCGCTGCTACTCCGAAACGCTGCTCGTATCCGTTTCCTTCTTTCTAGGAGGAAACTTCCAAAGCTTTCTCTCCCAATCCGCGAGGTAATGGTCGCCACCTACAGTAGTTTTTCCCAATCAGGATGTTCGTCTCCGGTGTGGAGCATGTGCCAAGCCCGCCTGAAATTCCTCCGGAGAACATACCCGAGTACGCATGCGGGCAATAATGAGAAGGGTTTTTGTCATATGTTCATGCGTGTTCGCGCTCCGACAGGACGCTTTCAACCTTGGCGAAAAAGGGCATAGCTCGTTCACGGAGATGGTGTTCTGCCGCTTTAGCCACTTCGGGTTAACTGCGCGACAAGAACCAGAATGAGGCGCCGATTTTCCGAGCTTGCAGCAACATCACCAAAAATGAATGGAGGAAAAATGGCTGACAGATTGAAATTCGCGTTGTTGAGTCTGCTTGTGGCACTAGTCACATTCGTAGCTGCACCAATTGCTAAGGCGGATGCATGGGACAAGGAAACTATTGTGACATTCAGCAGTCCGGTCGAAGTGCCTGGCCAAGTCTTGCCGCCTGGTACTTACGTGTTTAAGCGAGCTCACAGTGAATGGGATCGCGATATTGTGCAGATCTTCACGAAAGACCAGAGAAACCTTCTTGCCACCGCCGGTTTGAACCAAAGTATGAGATTGATTTTGCGGAAAATCACCGTACAATAAACGTACAATGAATTCGGGATTGCAAGGATTTTTAGGCATTCTGGGCATTGTGCGATCTACGCAAATTCAATAACTTGCCTGTTTTCAAGTGACATAGTCAGTTCGATCCCGACTAGCTCCACCATGTTTTCAATCACCTGGTGGGCATCCTCTGCCGAAGAATCACGGCCCCGGACCGCCGAAGTTTTTCGCATCCCGGAACTGAGGCCAGAATCTAATTACACAGCTCGGAGGAGGCCAACCTCATGGCCAGCACCCCCAGACCGTTTGCCCTTGCCCCGCCCCCCGCAATCTTCCAGCAGCGCCGCGTGGACGTATTGTTGTCCTTGCAGCAGGCGGCGCAACAAATCGCCTCCATCCTCGAACTCGACGAACTCCTCGACACGATCGTTCACCGCATTGCGGTGGATTTTGGTTGCATCGAATCCAGCATTCTGCTGGTTGACGGCGATGAATTCCATTTGGCCGCCGTACACGGCTGCACCCAATCGAACAAGGGTGAACGCTGGCCGGTCACAGAGGGCTTGTCCGCCCAGGTCGTTGCCACCGGGAAGTCTTACTATGCCCCCGATGTGACGCAGGAGTTGCTCTACCGCGCCTGCGAACCTCATACCCGCTCGGAGGTCATCATTCCCTTGACTGTGCGCGACCAGATCATCGGTGTCTTCGGGGCATCGCACCATGATGTAGATGCCTTCCCCCGCGCACAGATCGAAATCCTGAAGGCTCTTGCCGGCCACATTGCGGTGGCAGTCGATAATGCACAGCGTTTCCAGGATGAGCGGCGCCAGATGCAGCGTCTGCATGAGGAGCAGGGCGAAGCTCGTCGCATCCAGCAGAACCTGCTCCCACGCACTGCACCGTCGCTGCCCGGCTTTCAACTGGAGGCTGAGTGCGTTCCCGCAGGCGCCGTAGGCGGTGACTGGTATGACTACATTCCGCTCAACGAAGGACGCGTAGCAATCCTTCTCGCCGATGTTTCGGGGAAGGGTATGCCTGCGGCGTTGCTGATGTCAGCCGTTCGTGCAATCGTCCGCTTCTTGGCGCCTCTCACCAGCGGTCCGGGAGAGATGTTATCGCGTCTCAACCAGATGCTGTTAAACGACTTTCCGACGGAACATTACGTCACCA
>DAIMDJ010000373.1:1764-3286 GCA_036725905.1 Terriglobales bacterium | reverse complement strand
ATCGCTGGCTGTTCACTGTCACTCTGTGTCTGGTGTTTGTTGGCCTGGTCATGGTGTTCAGCGCATCGGCTGTGATTGCCAAGGAGCGCTACGGCTCCGGTTACACCTTTCTTTTTCGCCAGCTTGCCTGGGCGGTGACAGGGATCGTAGCGATGTTCGTCGCCATGAAGCTCGACTACCGCCGCTATAAGCATCCCGCAGTTGTGTTCTCCGTTCTAGGTGTAACCACCTTGATGCTAATCTCGGTCTTTTTCCTCGACCGCACCCACCACACGCATCGCTGGATTCATTGGGGAAGCTTTTCGTTCCAGCCCTCAGAAATCGCCAAACCAGCCCTCATTCTATTTTTGGCATTCTTTCTAGAGTGCCGAACGAGATCCATTGATGACTGGCGGGACACATTACTGCCAGCCATCATCCCTACCGCTGCTTTTCTTGGCCTAATCATCTTCCAGCCCGATCTCGGAACTGCCATTGCGTGCGCCGCGATTACAGGCTCTGTGTTGTTTGTGGCGGGGCTGAGATTGCGGTATCTGGGCTATGCTTTGCTCGCGTCGCTTGCGCCGCTTTATTTTTTGATCTTCCATGTCGCGTACCGGCGCGACCGCATTCTGGCATTCCTCGATCCCTACTCGGATCCGCAGGGACGTGGATTTCACATTATTCAATCACTCATCGCCGTCAGCACTGGAGGCATTACCGGCCTGGGATTGATGGAGGGGAAGCAGAAGCTGTTCTATCTTCCAGAGCCGCACACTGACTTCATTTTCGCCGTGACTGCGGAAGAATTAGGGCTTGTAGGGGCGCTGGTTATTATCGCGCTGTTCGCAATTTTGTTGTGGCGGGGGATGCGCACCTCCCTGCACACGCAAGATATGTTCGGACGGCTTCTGGCGGTCGGCATTACCAGCATGGTGGTAGTGCAAGCGTTCATCAATGTGAGCGTGGTGTTGGGCCTGATGCCAACCAAAGGGATTCCACTGCCATTTGTTTCTTACGGCGGCTCATCCTTGTTCATGACTCTCGCGTGCGTTGGCGTGCTGCTGAATATTAGCAAGCAGGCAGACTGAAGATTTCAACGTAGACGCGGGCGTCCTCGCCCGTGCTGTCTCAGCGTGGTTTATAGTCACTCCATGCGAGCCATTCTGGCGGGAGGGGGGACCGGCGGACACGTCATCCCAGCGCTCGCCATCGCGCAAGAGCTGCAGAAGCTCTATCAGGCGGAGGTGCTGTTCATCGGGACGGCACGCGGACTTGAAAATAAGCTTGTACCGCCGGCAGGATTTCCACTTCGCCTGGTTGAAGTCGGAGCACTGAATCGCGTAAGCCTCGGAACCAGGGTAAAAACGTACTTCGGGTTGCCCTCGGCGATCTGGCAGGCGCGCAGGATTCTAGCTGAATTCAATCCTGACATCGTCATCGGCGTGGGTGGCTATGCCTCAGGCCCAGCGATGATGGGAGCCATCATGAAGGGAATTCCGACTCTGGCGTTCGAGCCGAATGTTGTGCCGGGATTCGCCAA
>DAIMDJ010000373.1:0-1664 GCA_036725905.1 Terriglobales bacterium | reverse complement strand
CCAATCGCGTAGTTGCGCGCTGGGTCTCGGCAGCGGCTGTACACTTCGAGGAGACTTCCAAGTTCTTCCGCCACGCAGAAATAACTGGAGTGCCGGTGCGCCAGGCTTTCTTTCAAACCATCACAAAGCCGCCCGGAACGCAACCGACCCTGCTGGTTTTTGGCGGTAGCCAGGGTGCGCATGCCATCAATCAAGCCATGATCCAATGCCTTCCGGAGCTGTTGAAGCAAGCGCCCGCGATCCACATCATCCATCAGACCGGCGAGCGCGATTATAATGAGGCGCAAGCTGCGTACCAACGGTCGGGCGCGTCTGCCGAGGTTCACAAGTTCATTAATGACATGCCCGCTTTCTTCGCGCGAGCTGATTTGCTGCTGTGCCGCTCCGGGGCGAGCACCGTGGCGGAAATCGCGGCAGCCGGAAAGCCGGCTATCTTTGTTCCCTTTCCACGCGCCGCCGATGACCATCAGCGGGTAAACGCCCGAGCCTTGGAGCGGGCGGGCGCTGCTGTGGTATTGGAAGAAACAAAACTGGATGAAGTCTGGCTGGTCGAAACCGTCAGTACGCTGCTCGGCGATTCCCAGCGGCTCGCTCGGATGAGCGAGGCCGCGCGAAGCCTGGCACACCCAAACGCGGCGCATGACATTGCGGAATTGGCGGCAAGACTCGCAGGAATTGAAGACTAAGCCACGGATTTGCACAGATTCTCACGGATTCTCTTGAATTGATCCGTATTAATCCGTGTAAATCCGTGGCCAAGAAATTAAACAATGTTTGCCAAAATTCAACGCGTGCATTTTGTCGGGATCGGCGGCATCGGCATGAGTGGCATCGCCGAGGTGCTGCTGAATCTTGGATTCAAGATTTCCGGCTCGGACCTGAAGATGTCGGCTGTCACTGACCGGCTTGCATCTCTGGGCGCCACTATTTTCGAGGATCATCGCCCGGAGAATGTCGGCGGCGCCGAGGTCGTGGTGGCAAGCTCAGCCGTCCCTCACAATAATCCCGAGCTTGCAGAAGCGCGGGCGCAGCACATTCCCGTCATCCAGCGAGCCGAAATGCTGGCAGAGCTGATGCGCCTGAAATATGGAATCGCCGTAGCCGGCATGCACGGCAAGACCACCACCACTTCGATGGTCGCGGCTGTATTGGCTGCTAGCGGCCTCGATCCCACAGTTGTGGTCGGCGGACGCGTGGATGCTATGGGCTCCAACGCCCGGCTCGGCAACTCACAGTACATGGTCGCGGAGGCCGACGAGAGTGACCGCTCATTCCTGAAGCTTTCGCCCATCCTGGCGGTCGTGACCAACATCGACCGCGAACACATGGACTGCTATCGCAACATGCGTGACGTGAAGCGGGCTTTTTTGGACTTCATGGATCGAGTGCCATTTTACGGGATGGTCGTGCTCTGCAACGACGATCCAATTCTGCGTCGCATGCTGCCTCAGATTCCTCGCCGGGTGGTGACGTACGGTACGCGGCGAGGATCAGATTTCCACATCAAGGTGCGGGAGTGCGGATTCGACAACCAGAACAACCACCCGATCAGCCGTTTCGACGTGATCTACCGTGGCACCAACCTTGGAGACTTCCGACTGCGTGTGCCAGGAGCCCACAACGTGCTTAATGCTACGGCGGCCATTGCCGTAGGGATCGGCCTG
>DAIMDJ010000372.1:0-3291 GCA_036725905.1 Terriglobales bacterium | reverse complement strand
GCATTGGCCTTTCCCCTGGCAAACAAGAGGAGCATACGCTTCTCATCCTGATTGTCAAGGGCAGAGGTCTTAGCAAACGATCAGCTTTTTGCGCGTTTTAAGAAAATTTCTTGTGGGTCTGCTACTGGACGTGGTAACGGATCGGAAGATGAAATTTGTCCAAGGTTACAGGCTGCATGCGGTTGAGGTCCTCGCATAGGTGCCGGGCAGCATAGTCGATTTCCCGATCCGTAAATCTTCTCAACGTCACCTCTAACCGCCCTCCTTCCAATTTCATATAGCCCGTTCGCTCGACAATCATCGCCAGCGCTGGTATGACTTCCTTCGGCCGATCATAATGTTTCAACAGCAGGCGGCACATTTCGGCTTTTGAGTTGCAGACAAACACCTTGATGCAATCCAGAAACCGCTTCTTCTCGTGATTGAGTTTTAACAGTTTTTCTCCGGCGTGTGCCTCGTCAAAGCGGATTTCCGACGGCAGTTTTTCCAATTGATCATCCGCCAACAGAATCTTACCCTCGATCACCGCGATGTCGTCCATTACCTCCTTTTGACTCCGGGATGGGGTCCCGCGTTTTTTGGCCGGCGGCTCAAGCAGGTGATCGGCCAATTCAATTTTCAAGCGGTTCAACTCACTGACCAACCCCGCCCGCTGTTTCTTTCGTTCCCTGAGCTCCGGGTTTTCCACCAGCGGTTGCTCTTCCAATTCCTCTCGGACGTAACCCGGCGTGTAGTTGATGAGATGCTTGTGCAACAGTTCCTTGATGGCATTCTCCTCTCCCCAGCGCCGACAAATCAATTGCACGATCCGCTCCGCCCCGAGTTCCTCGGCGGTGCCGTTGGTGTAAATCGCCGCTCGCTTTTTGTCCCTTCCACTTTCGATCACCACGGCCCGAATCTTGCCATACTTGTTCATCGTGCGCGTGGTCTCCAGGTAGGGGATCGCTTCGGCTTTCCGGATCTCGTAAGTCACCTCCGCCACCCGGTTGAATTGCTCCTCCGCCAGATCGTTCACCCATTTATCGGAATATTTGGCCCAACTGACGAACAGCGCCCGCCGCTTGCCCGCTCCCTGATCCTTGCCATCCAGGTAGCGGTACAACTCCGCGCTGTAGCCCTCGCGATCGAACACCACGATCAATTGGTCCAGTCGCTGCCGACTCACTCCGGCTTGCTCCCCGATTCGTTTGGCCTTCTCGATCAGCTCCGGTATCTTTTGCAGCAGATCCTCCGACGAAGAGCGGATCAGGAACAGCCAGGGGGCGAAGCGCTCGTCCACCGCCAGAAAATTGTAGCTGCCTTTCATCGGCATTTGGCGCACGCCGTGCCAGCCCTTACTGATCGGATACAGCCCGTAGTACGGCAGGAAATGACCATCGATATACATCACGCCCCACGCAGCCAGGCCGGACTGCAAATAGGTCCGGGCAAACTCATCGATCAACGCTTCACCTTGGCCCAGCTTTCTCACTTTGTGCAGGAACCGCCGCAGCGTAAACAGGCTCGGACTCTGCGTGCGTCCCATCAGCACGCCAAACTCCTCGGCATAAGCCCGCTTAAAATCCTCCAGCGATCGAAACCCGAACACATCCAAGTAAAACAACGTCAACGCCAACTCCGCCAGGCTGTAGCCTTCATGGGTTGCCGTCGTGATGATTCGACTCAACGTCGGAATGAATTGATATCGCGCCAGCAACGGCGCAAACAGCAGCCCGCCAGCATACGCGTTGTAAGCACCTTGCTCCCACTGATCTAAATAGACTCGCTGGGCGGGCGAATAGGAATCTCGCTGCCATCCTCTGCCTAACTCTGCGGCTCCGACCTCTTCTCCCCCAGCGTTGCTGTTTACTGTTCGTTGTCTTTCCGGTATGTGTAACGGTTCGCTGCCTGTGCTCACTGGCTCCCTGAATTGGGCGGCACAACCCTCCAAGGGCAGAACCAGCTGCGGCTCCGGCTCGCGGGCAAAAAGCTCAGCTTGGACCCCCGCGCCGCCGACGCCCCGGGGGGTCGGTTCGCCCAGCCCGTTTTCCTCCAACACTTGTTGGATGCTCGGAACGCTCACCGCCTCCTGCCAGGCTTCCAGCAAGCGCTGTTGAATCGCTTCCAGTTTCCAGATACCTTCCCGCAAAACGATCTGCAAGATCTTCCCGCGCAACTCCGGGGTGAGCTTCCACTGGCCTTTGGGCCCCCGGCGCTCCGTCATCAAGCCCTGGATGCCCTCACCAGTAAAATCCCTCAGGTAGTTCTGTACCGAGTTGATGTGTCGGCCAAACGCCGCCGCTAAGTCTTCTTCCGTTCCCAACCCGCACTTATACAACTGCACAATCGCCAGCCGCGTGCATCCTTCATCCCCGGACTGCCAACGCATATACGGTTGGCCCTTCACCAGCACCTGGGTCAGTCCGTTGCCTTCAACTACTTGGACGGACTTGGCTGGCTCCCATCCCGGAAAGTCGAGATCATCCATTGCACAGGCCGTTTCTGGACAAGCTCATATCAGAAAACGGCCCGGCCGAAAACCCACAAGAAATTATTTTAAACTCTCTCCCGTGTAAGTGCTTGTTTCTGTGGGATCTATCAAGACACCGTTTTCAGCCTGATTGTTTGCTAAGACCTCTGAACTGGATCCTATTCGCAGTCCACGATTCGCTGGTATGCACAAATGTACACTGCGAGGCAATGACCTATCTCCGGGGCAGATCCTGCCAGATTTCGAGATTCCACCTCCACGCAGATGAGGTCCGAGGTCCAAACTGGAAGCGAAAGAGCTAGCGTGGCAGTCTTAGAAGGTCAACTTCAACCGCCCGGAAACACTCCTCGGCGGCGCAACTGCGGTACCGGAAAAGAGGCTCGCAAAATTGATCACGTTCACGCGATCGGTCAAATTCGCGGCCTGAATTTGCAGGGCCGCACTCCGTTGCTCCTTGCGGTAGACTTCGAACCCTGCTCCAGCGTCCAACGCAAAGTTGGGTTTCACTCGTCCTCGCGCCAAATTCACTTCGTTCAATATCTCGGGGCCAAACTGAGCCAGCAGCAAACTTGGGTCAGCACCACGGGTGTCCGCCGGTAATCCGCTGCCGTATTCTCCGCCCAGGGCAAGCCACAAGTGCCGAGTCGCCTGTAACCGCAGACGCGCACGTGCCGTATTGCGTTGATCCTGACTGACCGGAAACCGGCTGGTGTCAGTCAGCGCGTTCGAAGCGTCGCTTCCGAGGAAGAGCCCACCGGTAATGGGCCCCTGGCCGATCCCCACCTGATGATCGGGCTCGTCGCGGCCGACGGCGGCGCCAT
>DAIMDJ010000371.1:0-3293 GCA_036725905.1 Terriglobales bacterium | reverse complement strand
GCGCTCGACAAGGCAGTCACGCAATCGGATGCCGATAATCCGCCGAGTACCGCCCTGTTGCGTGATGTTCGAGCTGACGCTCAATATCACTTAAAAGGCTGCTGGCTCCGAAGCGAAACAGTTCCGCTTTCATCCACGGCGTGCCTAGTTCTTCTTTCATCAGCGATAACCATTCGATGGATTGCTTCGCCGTCCGGATTCCTCCAGCCGGTTTGAATCCAACTGCCATGCCGGTTTCTTGTGCATACTCCCGAATCGCGCGCGTCATCACAAAGCCTACTGGCAGTGTCGCGTTAGTCAGTTCTTTACCGGTGGAAGTCTTGATGAAATCTGCGCCCGCCATCATGGCAACGAAGCTGGCTCGGGTAACGTTGCGCAAAGTAAGCAGGTCCCCGGCACCCAGAATCACTTTCAGGTGGGCCGGTCCGCAGGCCTGCTTGAAGGCAGCAATCTCATCGTAGAGCGCTTGCCATCGGCCACCAAAGACATGGGCGCGGGTGATGACTACATCAATTTCCTGCGCTCCGGCTTCGATGGAACGGTGGATCTCTGCCACGCGCTCGGTGAATGGAGAAAGTCCGGCGGGAAATCCTGTCGAAACCGCCGCAACCCGCACCCCGCTGCCCTCGAGTGCCCGCAGCGCTGTTTCCACAAACGTGTGATAAACGCAGACGGCGGCAACCTTGATATTCAGCTCTTCGATTCCCAGCCGCTGTACCAGGTCATGCTGAATTGGCTGCCGCGCTTTTGCGCAAAGCCGGCGTACACGTTCCTCGGTGTCATCGCCCGAGAGCGTTGTGAGATCCATGCACGAGATGGCCCGCAACAACCATGCCGCCTGCCAATCCTTCTTCACTGTCCGGCGAGCAACATGAGTTTGCGCCCGGCGTTCGACGGCACTGGTGTTAATTCGAACTTGCTTCAACCAATCGAGGCTCAGAGGAATGCCACGATTCGATAACAGAGGCCGTCCCGAAAGCGTGGCTATGGGCTTGCTCGAGTCCGCGGCCAAGCTGTCCCTGGCAGAGCCGTTCCTCAAGGAATCATCAAGACGCATTCTGTTTTCAGCAGACATCGCGAAATGCGATTGTACGGCAGATGGGGTCGAAAGCGTAGAGGCTCGGAACTTCGCGCTTGACACCATTTCAGACTCGACGCTAGGCTACCTCGCTGCGCCTGCGGAGAAAACAAAGCCTGAACTATTTCAAGCACTTCAGCTTTAAGCTCGTATCTGGTGCGAGTCTGTTTCTGATCTGGCTCGCCGTCACGCCTCCTGCTTCCGCCGCTGCTAAGAAGATCATTCTCGACACCGATCCCGGATCCGATGATGCCCTGGCCATGATGCTGGCGCTTAACTCACCGGAACTGGACGTGCGCGCCATCACCGTCGTCCCGGGAAATGTGACGGCCAGTCAGGGCCTGGAGAATGCGCTGCGCATGGTTTCCCTGGCCAACCGTTGTGACATCCCAGTGGCAGCCGGCGCGCAGCATCCGCTCTTTCAAAAACTGGTCACGGCCGAGTTCTGGCACGGCAAAAATGGTCTGGCGGATGTCGAACTGCCTGCCAGCAAATGCAAGGTAGATTCGCGTTTTGGGCCGGATCTCATAATCCAACTGGTGCATGCCGCTCCTCATGAAATCACTCTGGTTCCGGTCGGGCCGCTGACCAACATCGCACTCGCAGTTGAAAAGGATCCTTCTATAGTGCCGCTGGTCAAAGAGGTCATCCTCATGGGAGGTTCGATCAGCGGTGGCAATGTGAATGCCGCGGCGGAAGCCAATATTTACAACGATCCTGAAGCGGCGCAGATCGTTTTCCAGGCTGGCTGGCCGTTAACAATGGTGGGCCTTGACGTCGGCGACAAAACACTTCTCTCGCAAAAATACCTCGATCAACTGGGCCAAACCCACGGTCCGGTAAATGACTTCATCTATTCGGTTGCGAAATTTCTGATAAATCGTTCCGCGCAGTTCGGGTGGCTGGGTACCCCGATGTACGACCCGCTCGCCGTCGGCGTTGCAATTGACGCAACCCTAGTGAAATCTCCGGAAATGCACGTGGATGTGGAGACCCGGGGCGAGTTCACGCGCGGCGAAACCGTTGCGAATCGCCATGGCGCGGTTGAACGCAACGTCCTGCACGGCGATCATTACGTTATTGAGGGTGTGGATAAGGTCGCGCCGAATGCGAAAGTTTGTATCGACGTCGACGCCGACCGATTTCTACAGCTTTTTGTTTCGAGAATCAGAGGCAAGTAGAACTTTAACAAGGATGGCCGGAACTCACGATCGACGGCAATTTCTACAAGCCCTCGCGACCCTTGCATCCACGGCGGTGATCCCTGGGGCAGATCTCGCCAGCGCAGCCTCCAGCGCTTCCGCTCTGCGCTGGCCCAAACTCACCGGCAGCCCGGTGCTGGACAGCCTTCATCCCGTGATTGAGCACTCACGCGACGTTCGCACTCACATTGACAAGATCGCCGAGGTCGCCGGCTGGATGGCTTACGAAGAACTTCCCATGCCGGACTACCAACTTCCTTTTGACTTCAACAACCCGGATGACGTGATCGACTTCATCCTGACTGCTGATTGCGTGGACACTGCGTTCACCGATTTTTCCACTCACGTGAAATTCCAGGTGGACTATGCCGGTCGGCACTGGTCCGATTCCGACGCCCTATTCGGTTGTATGAAACGGGCTATGGACAATGGGATTCCAATTCTCGATGGCAAATTTCTCGCCCAGGTAACTCGTCCGCAACTCGAACGCATATTCGCTGGCAACATCGAAATGCCCATGCTGGACGAAAAGATGCAAGTCTGGCGACAGGTAGGCTCGGTGCTGGCACAGAAATACGACGGCCGTTTCCACAATTTCGTGAAATCCTGCCCTCGTCGCCTGTACGACAACGGCGCTGGACTGATCGATCGCTTGGTGCAAGAATTCCCGCGGTTCAACGACGTCAGCCCCTACGATGGCCAGACCATCAAGATCTACAAATTGCCGCAACTGGGGATCTGGCTGGTTTACTCGGCGCTAAGGAAGAGCGGTCAATTCCGCTTTGAAGACATGGATAAAATGACGGCGTTTGCGGACTATATCGTTCCAGTGGCGTTGCGGCTTCTGGGAATCACCAGCTATTCCCCGGAACTCGAGCACGCCATCAACACGTTTCAAATGATCCCGCGTGACAGCCGCTGGGAAGTTGAGATCCGTGCGCACTGCATCTATGCGACCGCGCTTCTCAGCGAAGAGATCAACAACATTCGCCCGAAAAACCAGCAGATCATTA
>DAIMDJ010000370.1:0-3309 GCA_036725905.1 Terriglobales bacterium | reverse complement strand
GGGGTCAGGGACGCTCACCTACAAGGGGAAAGACTATCCCGTCTCCGTAAACGGACTTTCGTTAGGCAAGGTCGGAATTACCGGGGGTTCCGCTTCGGGCGAAGTTTACCATCTGAAGAAGCTTGAAGATTTCAACGGTCATTACAACGCGGGTGGCGCGGGTATGACGATTGCAGGCGGGCGGAATGCCATGGCAATAAAAAAGCAAAATGGCGTGAAAGTTCTTCTTGCCTCCACCACCCGGGGCGTTGACCTCACCCTTGCAGGTGGCGGTGGTTGACATGCAACTCAAGAGATAACGGAATTGCTTAATAAATAAATCTGCGTGGCTGTAATTGATGGCAAAGCTATCCTGATCCGCTGTTGCAGTTGAAATCGCAGCCCCCCGCGTAATCAACTACCATGTCCTGCTAGTTAGCAAACCAGCTCCTATAGGGTGACTGGTTGCAAAAGCTGGAACTGCATCTTGGTTCCCGGAGTAACCGTTAACGTGCCGGCAGTATGTCCGTACCGCGCTTGTCGCGCTGTCCTTACCGGGCTGCTCGGTTCAACGCTGTTGGTCTTTACCGCGACATTGCGTCCGTTGACCGAAACGGACGTTAACTCCACAGTCAGCGGCTCATTCTTGCGTGGATTATAGCGAGACGACTTGATCTTTCCGAACGCCTTTGTTCCAGCTTTCAGCAGGACGTTTCCCTTGATGGAAACGTCTTGCGCGATCTTCGCCTCGAAGCTTCGACCCGCTACATCTTTCGAGGTGATAGGGCTAACCGTAGTTACTGTGAGTGTCGTGCCAGCGGGTATCGTTGCAGCAAAAGAATTTGCAACCGGATAGACTGTTACGATTGCGAGCAGGAGGAGTAATTTCCTAGTCATAGGTCTTTGAATTATCTGAGTCTACGGCCTGTTGTGCAATGCGAATATTGGACTTTAGGCCTACGTCAAGCACCCGGGCGCCACGTAGTGCTGTTTATTGCACGATTCGGGGTGTGGGCAGCCCGACACGGATGAGCTGTGAAAAATCTGGTGACGTATCGGCGCGCTTGGCGCGATCATTGATCAGGCTTTGCGCTTTGAGTTCGGCGAATGGCAGGCCACCGGTCACCAGGCCGCCGTCTTTATACAACAATTCGTCGCCTTTGCCGTTGAGCAGGATCCGCCAATCCCACGGTATCCTTTCTTTGCTCGGGTGCTGGCTGCGGATGCTCGTGGTGCAATTTGTCGTGATGGCGTTATACCAGCGCGGCTGGGTGCGCAGTGCATTGAGGGAATGCACATATTCGAGGAACCGCTCGCGCGCCCGGTTGGGCGGAGCCGTCAGGTGGTAAAGGTAGATGTCCTCGTGCCGGTAGTTGGTGCGCAAGCGGATCACATCGCGCTCATCAGCGACGAGGTAGATGAGTGCATACTGACGGTAGAGGCCACCGATAGTAGAATAACTCTGCCCGACGGTCTTCCGCGTCTCGATCGAAAAGCAGAGCGGCGGCGCGTCTGCAAACTGGAAACTGACGATGGGATGCGCAATCCATGGCGAGCCCCAGTAATCGATTGCCAAGTCGATGCCGGTGATCTGCGAGAGCCGCACGGTGCGCGTTTCCCAGTGCGGCGTGTAATCGGTGTCGGTGCGATAATCGCAGTTGCGGACGTTGTGAAAAGTGAATTCGTCGCCGTTGATTTCCGCCCATGCCAACTGCGCAACGTCGGGCTGCCAGTTGCCATCGTTGCTGGGTTTGAGTGTAAGCCACCAGATGAGGACAAGGCCGAAGGCGAGGAAGACGGCACAGACCTTCTTCGCCGCGCCGCGGAGAAAAACGATCGCCGCGATGATTGCGGCAGCAAACGCCCACGCGACAATTGGTTTCCCCACGGGAAAGTCGTAGTGCAGCGCGCCGAATGCCCACGCAGCGCAGCCAAGCGCAATCACCCAGGCAAGCGTCCACGCGAAAGCGCGCAGCGCGCGCCAGATCATTTCAGAACTCCACGCGGCGGATGCATCGGAAGTATCAGGATCGAAGAACTTCGCGTCAATGGCGGTAGCCAATTCGCAGGATCACCGGGAAGCTTGAGCAATAGTCGTTGCCGGTTTTGAGCTGCCGCTGCTTCTAAGATGTAAACGCAGAATCCGATCAAGCTCGGCAATCGTTTGCGGCAGTGCACACGATCCGTGGGGGCCAGGCACAATGAGCTCCGACTGCGCACCATCAAGGTGAGAGCTCCAGTAAGCCACGACACCGTCACTGCAGTTCGGGCAGTGGTCTTTCCCCCGATCGCCGATGATTGAGTGATAGGGAACACTGATCGGCACGCTATTAATTACCGGCAACGCCGGGCTTGTAGGCTTCAGACCCGTGATACTGTTGGGCAGACGCTTGGAACTTCCCGTGATTTGCGCGACGTCCGCGCTGGTGAGCGAGTCCATCATGACTGCGGCCAGCCTGGTCGGGAGCGTAATCAGGCTAATTCCAATTTTTCCGATTCCATTGCTGGCCAGATCGCTCCCACGATGCGGAGTACAAATAAAGACAACACGCTTTATCCGGGGATTCGCGCGAAACTTTATCGCGCGAACAATCAGACTATTCCCGGAATTTTCCTTGAAAATGCTCCTGGCATTTTGCCCCAGAGCTTTCTCCCACATTCCTTCATTGACCGTAACTACCTGGTCATGAGTCAGCATGCCGCCCATGCTGTGGCCGACCACGACGTACGGCTTGTGGTTGGGATACAGTTGATCGGCCTTGGCCAATTCTTCCCGTAACCGCAGTGCGGAATAGAGGATGGGATTGCCAGTCGGATATGCAAAGATCCAGAATTGATAATGCTTGCGGATCTCCGGGTCGGCTTGGAGTCCATTGATCGTCTTCACCCAATCGAATGGTGTTGAAAACAAACCGTGCACAAAGACCAGCGGAATTCGGTCCGGGTCGTACGGCTGGAGGAAATAAAGCCCTGTCGGTGCCGGATAGTTGGTGGCTTTGAATCCGCCAAGCAATCCCGCAAACATCAGACTCGCCGGCGGCGGATAGTAACTGAGTGGCGCCGAGAAATTCGCAGCCAGAGGGCGGACTTTTCCTTCAACGGTGGCCGTCAGTTGCTTTGCCGGACGGCGCAGCGCGAGCGTCGCATCTTTTGCGTGGAAATCCAGTGTGGCCGTGACCGGCGCGGTGATCCCCCTCGGTGGCGCGAACTTTTCGGGTGGATTGACTCTTCGCACCCCTACAAGTGCGCCGCCGACACCCTCGTTGATATTTTCTTTCCTGATCAGTTTCTCTTTGATCTGATCTGCGCCCACGAACGTAGTGAAGTAGT
>DAIMDJ010000369.1:0-3325 GCA_036725905.1 Terriglobales bacterium | reverse complement strand
TGAAATCGCCGCTGATGTGCCTGAATCAGGCGCGTTATGGAATCGCCTGGGGCGCGGTCGGCGCAGCAATGGCCTGCTATGACTGCGCGCTGCGATACTCACTCTTCCGCAAGCAATTTCGTGAGCAGCCGATTGCTTCGCATCAGCTTGTGCAGGAAAAACTGGCGTGGATGATTTCAGAAATCACCAAAGGCCAGCTTCTGGTGCTGCAAGTTGGGCGCCTGAAAGATAAAGACAGAGCAGGCTTTCAGCACATCTCAATGGCCAAGCGCAACAACGTCTGGATGGCTCTCGAGTGCGCGCGCCTCTCGCGCGACATACTGGGCGCAAACGGCGTGGCGGACGAGTATCCGATTTTCCGGCACATGGCGAATCTGGAGTCGGTCAAGACCTACGAAGGGACGCATGATATTCACACGCTCATCATTGGGCAGAGCGTGACGGGGATTGAGGCGTTTTGAAGGGAAGGCTAGCCCTTAGCTCTTAGCCTTCAGCCCCAGTTTCGAGATCGTTGAATTGATACTTTGAGGTAAACCTAAACCTGCTTTATTGCAGAATTCACAACCGACCTTTGAGGACTTGTTCCACGTCCCGGCGACCGTGCAGAATGCATGCGATCTGGAGAGGTTTGGTCTTGGGACGATATACGATCAGGTACGAGTAAACCGGGAAAAATTTAACATCTTCGTTGGTCAAATCCTGGCGCATATGCCCAGCGCCGGGAGCCTGGGCGAGAAACCCGATCCTGTCACGGATAACGGACTCAACATGGTCTGCAATCGCAGTGTTGGTTTGTTCTCTGATGTAATGCCAGACTTCGACAAGATCAAGCACCGCTTCCGGTGCAAGCACATAGCGCACGCTCATTCAGGCTTGGCTTTTAGCTTCGCTAGGTGAGAATCCAATCGGTCTTCGGGGATTCCCTCGCCGCGGTCGAGTTGTTCAATGCCACGTCTAATCTTCGCATTGATCGTGTCCCGATTCTCCGAAAGCCAGCGATCCTGCTCTTCCTGCGTCTCAAGTAAGCGAAGCAACACCTCCTCTACAGTTCGAGAGCCGGTGACTTGCAGTTGTTTTCGGATTCTGGCTTCTAAAGCCGCATCGTGGATCTCAATGTTCATACTCAGTCTTCGCGCTCAATGCCGCCTTCTTAATCGTAGCCGAGAGATCGCGAATGTCAAGGCAACTCCGCCGGGCGTCGGCTTACATTTTCCTGTGTGGAAAGGCAGGTTCCATTTATCTCTTGGGCCTCCACAATTGCACCAAAAATGGGCATTGACAGGTTTTGGACACAGGAGCAGTATTTTGCCGTCCGCGTGTTCCGAACTGGGTTTGGGCATCCCTCGGGATAGCCCGCTCGGCTTCCCAGGCTCGAGGCATCCTTCATGAAGGAATCGCCTGCGCATGCCTTGGCTGAAGCTTTGTGCGATGCCGCGCAAGCGTCGTCAGCACGTCGCCCTTAAGGAACACGCGGTTTTTATTTCTGAGGAAAGCTTTGGCGCACTTCGCCATTCATCCGTTGCGCGCAGATCTTCAGGCTGTGCGGTTAAATCGCTTCAATTGTCTTCGCGGAATTCAGGGGCAGACGCGACGCAGCTACTTCTGAGCGTTTCTGCGGTGGCGAAAATAAATTCCGCCTAAGCCTGAAGCAACCAGCAGAATTGTGCCCGGCTCGGGGACAGTTGCCGGCGGCGGAGCGCCCGGTGCGCAGGGATTCTTTTTCTTCTTGGAAGAGCCCTCGGCAGTCTCCGGATGTCCGTGTTTCGGCTTCGTCGGCGTGCACGTGCCGGGTCCGGGAATCGGCGGAGGGAACACGCCCGGCGGGAAGCCGCCACCTCCACCGGGTCCGAATAGCTGGCTGATTGGAGATTGCGGAGGCCCTTCGCCTCCGAAGCCGGTGGGACCGGTTCTCTCGTTCAGCGCCGATTGGAAGTTACCGGGAAAATCCACCCTAGTTGCGGAGCCACCCTCGGCGAATGGATCGTCAAACTGCTCGGCCAACGGCTCGTCCGGAGCAATAGCAGCTTGCGGCAGCACTTCCACACGATTGGCGCAGCGAGTGCGCGCGGTGATTTTACCGTCAGTAATCAGTTTCTCGCCCTGCCGCAGCGCAATCTGCTTCTTCGTCCAGAAAATCTTGTCACGCATGCGGTACGACAGGTACATCAGGGCAGGCCGCTTCAACTCGATAACTTTCGCTTTGCGGAAGTCGAAACCGGAATAATGCTTTGCGACCAAGCGATCATGCTCGGCGATGGCCCGTAGTTCTTCTGGCGTTCGAACTCCGCCCGGCACGACGGAATAGGGATAAACCGCGCGGCCAGTGCGGGCTGGCATGGCAACATCTACGTGGCCGGCCAGCATTGCCAAATTCTGGCTGGCATTGCCACGCGTCCACTCTGGGTTCACCGCTGACGCGAAATGCGGTTGAGCAGATCGGCTCCGGCCAGCGATCAGCCAGACGGCAAACCAGACCACAAAGCCAATCAGCAGCGGGACAGCGAAAATAGCTACGATGCGCTGATTCCGCCGATGGCGGCGCACACGACGGACACTACCCCTTTTGACATACCCAACGCGATAACCCACACACTTCTCCTACCTCAGAATAGTGCTCTGGCAGGTGTGGGGAGGAGCACCATAACCAGTGCAGTTGCCGTTCCAAACCTCAAACTGCAAGGCCGGAACAATCATGAGAGATGAAGCGTTATTGGTTGCAAAGCGTAGCAGAGTGTGAATTTGTTTGCACAAAAAAGGTTGTGGAAATGTACTAGTGAGAGTGACGGGTTTGGTGCCATTTCGGGAAGCCGCTATCGTGGACCGATAGGGGGCGGGACGCCGACACTACCTTATTCGGACGCTAGCTCTACATTACAACGGCGCCACTACCTTATTTGGAGAGAGCCGTTGCCGGAGCAGCGGCAGAGAGCTTGGCAATCTGCGCCAATTGTTTCTGGGCCTCTTCTACCTCCGCAGGTTGAGTTGCCAGATGCAAAAACTGCTGCATATGGTCTTCGGCTTCTTTGTAGCTGGCTTTCTGCATAAGTATCATGCCCAGCATGTACTCCAGCTTGGGAGTCTGATGCGATGGATCAATCTTCAATCCACGACGCGCGCTTCGCTCAGCGGCTTCGAAATTCTTCAGGGAGTAGTTACCCACAGAGTTCTGAAACCAGGCATCGGGAAAATTGACGGGATTCAGCGCCAGGATCTGATCCGTGTTCTTTACCACATCCTGCCACTCACCATGGCGCATGGCCAATTCCGCTAGCCACTGATAGGGGCTGACGAATTTTGAATCAGCGTTAAGCGCCTGATTGAAGGC
>DAIMDJ010000368.1:0-3327 GCA_036725905.1 Terriglobales bacterium | reverse complement strand
CTCCTGGCCCGCAATCGCGGCATTCCAGCCATTGCCTGCCACCACGGCGCCTTAGACGGCGCTCATCTCTTCAAACGAAGCCATGCAGACGTGATCCTGGCCAAGGGACGAATGGAAGAGGACTACCTGGTTAGAGTTTGCGGAGTGCCCGAAGAAAAAGTCGAACTCGGCGCGCCAGGGCGTTTGCCCGCGCTGAACGTGCAACGAGATCGGGAGCAGGCTCCCTTCATTACATTTTTCTCAGAGCCCTACGAAGTTGCGTCAGCCCGAACAGCAGAGTTTTATCGCGACCTCCTGCCGCCACTCGCAGATATGGCGCTCAAGACTGGCCGCAAGCTCGTGGTCAAGCTGCATCCGTTCGAGAGCCAGCGTGAACGAAGAGGGTTAATCGAAAAGATTTTGAGCCGGGAGCAGCAAGCCATTACAACGCTCGTGAGCGGTACTCTCTCTGACGATCTGCTGCAGAAAACATGGGTGGGAATTACAGTGCTCTCTACAGCTGCGACCGAGTGCGCAGCGCGCGGAATTCCCTCTTTTCTGTGCGGCTGGTTGGAGTATTCGCACTACGAATACATTGAGCAATTCGAGAGATTCGGTGTCGGGCAAGTGTTGCGATCGCCAGAAGAGATTGCTGAAATTCCGCAACTGATTAGGCGCTATCGCCAGCCTGAGGTCTCAAGTAATTTGTGGCAACCGGTTACAAGCGCTCGGTTGCAGGAATTGTTCTCCGGCGCGAGGAAATATCATCACGCCTTCGCGAGTTGAGCGGATGGATTCGCGGAAACTTCTAATTCGTGTTGACGCCAATGTCAAAATCGGCACTGGACACGTGATGCGCTGCCTTGCACTGGCTCAGGCCTGGCAGGATCGTGGCGGCGACGTTGTGTTTGCGATGGCGGAATCGAGCGCTGGAATTGATGAAAGATTGCGACTAGAGCAGGCTCAGATCTCCCGATTAGACGCGATGCCGGGCAGCGCGGACGACGCAGCGCAAACGGCAAGCCTCGCACGAGAACTGCAGGCGGACTGGGCTGTAGTCGACGGCTATCACTTTGACTCTGCGTATCAGCGCTTCCTGAAAGACACCGGACTCCAGCTCCTGATTATTGATGACTACGATCATGCTGGTCACTATTCGGTCGACGTGGTGGTCAATCAGAACATTTCAGCCAAAGAGAGTCTCTACACCTCGCGAAAGAAGTACACGCGTCTCTGTCTGGGCCTGGATTATGTCCTCCTGCGGCGAGAATTCAAGGTGTGGCGAGACTGGAAGCGAGAGATTGCGCCCGTAGCAAAGAAAATATTGGTTACCATGGGCGGGAGCGATCCGGAGAACGTCACCTCTGCGGTGCTGCGGGCCATGCGCCTGGTTGACATTGATGGGGTCGAATTGATCGTCGTTGTGGGACCCGGGAACCCAAATGGAGAAATGCTCGAACAAGAGGCGGCAGGCTCGAATGGTCTAACACGCCTGTGCCGGAACGTCACGAATATTCCCGAGCTGATGTCTTGGGCCGACTTCGCCGTCTCTGCCGCAGGCTCGACCTGTTGGGAGCTTTGCCTCCTCGGCCTTCCCTCCGCTGTTATTGATATCGCCGAGAATCAACGCCCTATCGCCCAGGCACTTGGGCAGGACGGAGCAGCAATCCACCTTGGCAGTGGGCACGGGTTTCGTCCTGATGAAGCGGCAGCAAAAGTAAAAGCCCTGTTGCTATCATCCACGGCTCGCAGCTCCATGTCTGAACGAGCGCGGCGGCTGGTTGACGGGCGGGGAGCGGAACGTGTCATCGCGGCTATGCGGGGTACACGTTTCACCCTGAGACGGGCGAAAGATGGAGATTGCGAGCTGCTGTGGGAATGGGCTAATGATCCAGACGTACGCACCGCTTCATTCGAAGGCAATGCAATCTGCTGGCAGGATCATGATCGCTGGTTTAAGGCAAAGCTTGCTGACAAAAATTGCGTCATCCTCATTGCAGAGAACAACGGTGTCCCACTGGGACAAATCCGCTTCGATCGCACTCTCGACTACGAAGCGGAAATAGATGTTAGCATCGCGCGTAAGTATCGCGGCAAGGGCTATGCAAGCTCGTTGATTGCTACCGCCTCTGAAAGGATTTTTGTCGATACCGACGTCCGGCAATTGCATGCCTGGATCAAGGCAGGGAATTCGGCCTCAGAAAGTGCATTCGAAAGAGCAAGGTTCAAACGGTGTGAGGCGGCATACGTGAAAGGCGCACCTACAGTGCACTATACCCGCATCAGGGCTCAGGATCAGCCGCAATGACTGGCGCTTCAAATCCAGGCAATCAATTTGACTCTAAGGCTTACCTCGTTTTGGGATCAAAGCCGTGGAATCGGCGGCTTTTTGACGAACTCTTGAGCAAACTGGATGGCAGATGGAGCTATATGGGAGAACCAGCTCAACTCTCAGCCTCCTCGGTTTCACGTATTGCTCCACGATATATTTTTTCGTTGCATTGGTCTTGGCGGGTGCCGGCGGAAATAATCAATAATTTCGAATGCGTCTGCTTTCATATGACCGACGTACCATACGGGCGAGGAGGTAGTCCGCTCCAGAATCTCATCGCGCGGGGTCATCGCGATACCAAGCTCACTGCGTTGCGGATGACTGAGCAGTTCGATGCCGGGTCTGTGTATCTGAAGGAGACACTCTCGTTGGATGGAACTGCTGAGGAGATTTACATTCGCGCTACACGTTTGGCCGGCAGCATGATGAAGCGAATCATCCTGGAGGAGATGGCGCCTGTACCTCAAGAAGGAGCCGTTACGAACTTCAAGCGGAGAACGCCGGAGGAAAGCAGAATCAGGACATCTGCTTCTTTGAAAAACTTGTATGACTTCATCCGCATGCTCGATGCCGAAGGATATCCCCGCGCTTTCTTGGATCATGAAGGCTTCCGGCTCGAATTCAGCCGCGCCGCACTATACGACGGTCGGATTGTGGCTGACGTCACCATCACACAGCTCGCAAAAAACGACCGGATACAAAAATGAAAATTCTTGTGGTTGCTGCCCATCCCGACGATGAAGTTCTGGGCTGTGGCGGCGCCATAGCGCGGCTCGCGCAAGAAGGCCACGATATACACTTCGCAATCGTAGGCGAGGGAGTGACATCGCGCGGGTCGTCCAGAGATCAAACGGATCCGCAGCAACTTTCCCGCTTACACCGTCAGGCTCGTGCGGCGGCCGAATGCCTGGGCGTAAAGGTGGTCACACTTTTTGGTCTTCCCGACAATCGGCTGGACACAATTCCGCTGCTGGAAATTGTCAAACTGTTGGAACAACTCGTCGAAAGCGTGCGAC
>DAIMDJ010000367.1:0-3329 GCA_036725905.1 Terriglobales bacterium | reverse complement strand
ACGCAATACCCTTTTCGTAGCGCGTAACCACTACCTCAGTTCCCTTCGAGATGGCACTCCCATTCTCGGCTCGAGCACCACAGGTGCGGCGCGTCCCGGCTTGCGAATAGATAATCTCGCCCGTCCCACCCACGCGAATCGGAATTGAGATTCGGCCGAGCACGCCCGTCATCTCGTAGTCGGCAGGATCCATTTCTTCCCCCTCCGACATGAGCACGCGAGAAAGAAACATATAAATAATTGCTCCTCCTGTCGCTCCACTGAGCAAGGCAATGCCGAGGCCAAATACAAACCAGATTGTGGAATAGCGCGTAAGCAGATATCCGGTGCCGCCGAACCAGGCGAGAAACGCCGCAAGCGTGAAGAGATTGAAACGCGAGGCGTGGACGCCTCCGAAACTGGCTTTTCCGCCACCTCCGTGATGAGCAACTCCGCCGTGACCGACGTGGCCGCCTGCAGTCCCATGCGGAAGATGCGGCAGATGGAAACTACCCATCAAAAACGAGAGCAGGCTAAAGACAAATCCCACGACAAAACAAAGGAGATAAAAATCCGCCCATGTCATACCGGCCTCCCATGTTCCGCGCGCGTCACCGATCGCGCCGCCTCAGGTTTGAGGGCTTCGAGCAGCCGCTCTGCGAGTCCCGGCGTGTCAAGGATCGCACCAAGTAACAAAAAACACCGCCGCGTATCTTTGTGGCGCGCCGCTTTGATCAGAACTCCGCTCACTTCGGGATCGCTGGCAAAACGTTCCGAACCCTGCAAAAGCCACACGTCCAACTTTCCTTCCGTTGTGCGCAAATTTGAAGTCAGCTCGGTGTGATACCCCTCGGGGTCGTCAACCAGAAATCCCGGATGCACTTTGAAAAATCTTGCCAGCATTGTGCGAGTCGATTGCGTCATGTGCCGGCGAGAGCCATTTTCGATCTGCGAAATATACGACTGGCTGATGGTTTTGCCTATCTCTTTGCGGATGCCACGCACCAGTTCAAGCTGCGTCATCGGCCGGCCTAAGCCGCGCAGCGAGCCTTCCACCTCGCGCAGATAGCGGATTTTTTCGGCGACGCTCATAACTCAAATCGCGATATTTATATTGCAATTTGAAATACATGTCAAGAACTGAATTTACCGTCTTTTCAGAGGATTGCAGGGCCCGGAGGCCGTCTTGGCTGCCCACCGCGGCCAAGCGATATAGGCCGCGATCGCCTCGGTCAAGCGACCCAACGGACCACCTTTGGCACGATCAATGACCTTCGGTTCGGCCGAAGAAAGGCGACTTCCACGGCGCAGACCGGGGCGGGAGGATCTCTCAACTTCACCCAACCAATTTCCGAGTCCGATCCAACTTCGCAACTGAAAACAAACGATTTCCGCGGAATTACACTAAGGTAACCTAGCAAGATTTATCCATCCGGGCGATTATGAATCTCCAGTGCTCCCGTCCGAGAAACGACCATGCCACAGAAGTTAATGGATGTGCTTATGCTTGGCCGCTGCTCCCACGAGTTTTCCTGGCCCCGCCGGGCTGCCGATGGTCACTATTACCAGGTCTGCCTGGTTTGCGCCGCTGAGTACAAATATGACTGGTCGACCATGCGTCGTACCGAGCGGGTGCAAACTGTTCCGGAACCGACCAACACCAGCCGACGTGGCCGGTCACACGCCAAGAAACCGACATGGGTTCCGAGGGCAAGGCGGCTCAAGCTGCATGCGCCAGTGCGCTACCGGGTCAAGAACTTGGGAAGCTGGTACGAAGGCGTTATCGAAAATTTGAGCCAGTCAGGGGTGCTATTGCATGGCCCGCAACGCCTGCCCGATAACACCCTGATCGAGATGGTCTTTGAGATGCCAGAGGAGATCTCCGGGCAGAAAAACAGCACAGTTCTTTGCCAGGGACGGGTAATCCGCTCAAAAGATGGCCAGAACGGGGCTGAATCCGTGGGATTGGCGGCCTCGATTCTCGATTACAAGTTTCTGCGCCAGAATTGAGGGGTGACGGCTTGGGTTTCGGCAATCAGAGGCGCGGGCGTCCAGTACCAAAGAAGTACCTCATACTGAAGGAGTTACGTCCTCGCAATTTTGCTCTGAAAACAACAACAATCCTGCATCAAAACCATTAGAATCGGGTTTATACCACCAGGAGTGATTCTTATGAAGGCGAGAGCTTCTCTCTACGTCGTGGTCCTTATCGCAGCCATCGCGTTGGCAGTCGGCTGCAACAAGGCTCCGAATGACGCACAGGTCAGCAGCGATATCCAAAGCAAACTCAACAGCGATTCTGGTCTGCAGGGCAAGCAGATCAGCGTGCAGTCTTCAAACGGTATAGTGACGTTATCCGGTTCGGTAGATAACGATGCGCAACGCGATGCCGCCGCTCGATACGCGTCGAGTGAGCCCGGTGTGCATCAGATTATCAACAACTTAAAGGTTCCTGAAGTTTCGGCTCCGGCGGAAACAGCTCAGGAGACGCCTGCTCCGGCGCCAAAGCCCTCGCCCAGGGCAAGACACGTCTCGCGCCCGCATAGAACACCGCCTCCGAGCGACAGCAGCATGAACGACGTCACTACGACGACGATGGCTTCATCGGCCCCGTCTGCGCCAATCAATCTGACGCCGCCGCCTCCGACAGGTCCGCCTCCGCCGCAGAAGGTGACGATCCCTTCCGGCACAACCATGGCGGTTCGGCTTGTCGATACGATTGACTCCGAGCGCAGCCAGCCCGGCCAGACTTTCCACGCCACGCTGGATTCGCCACTGGCGGTTGAGGGCGACATCGCGGTTCCTGCAGGCTATGACGTCGAAGGCCATATCGTGGACGTGAAAAGTGCCGGGAAGTTCGCCGGGCAATCGTTGCTCGCGCTGCAGCTTGATCGGGTGAAAGTCGGCGACAAGTACTACGCCATCCAGACCGATCAGTACCGCCGTCAGGGAACTTCCCGCGGCAAGAACACGGCTGAGAAGGTCGGCGCAGGTGCTGGAATTGGCGCGATTATCGGCGCCATCGCCGGCGGCGGTAAGGGAGCGGCCATCGGCGCAGCAGCCGGCGGCGGGCTCGGCGGCGGCGTGCAGGCCGCAACCAAGGGTCAGCAAATCAAGCTGCCTTCGGAAACCGTGCTGAATTTTACCTTGCAGGCGCCGGTCACCGTCGTGGCAACGAACAAAGGACCAAACTCGGGCCGTCCGACGCTCGATTCGAATCAGGGTCCCAACTAATCATTCCTAGTAACATTTAGGGCCGGCCATTTGGCCGGCCTTCTTTTTGGCTGACGATCTTTTCTACGCATCCTTGCTCACGAGAATTGACGTGATAATTGCGCAGTCCAGCAGTT
>DAIMDJ010000366.1:0-3335 GCA_036725905.1 Terriglobales bacterium | reverse complement strand
CCCTTTCAGAGTTCGCTTGCTGAATAAATCCACGTGCAGAGTCCTCCAACAGAGCATCGATCGTGCCCATAAAATGAATCGCATCGGGAACCAGATAGGTCATCTCAAGCCGGGTAAAGTTACGCTGGATGCAGTCTGCGAGTGAAGCCTGCAATTGCCTAGCTTCCCGAATGAGCAATGGAACCGTGTAGCCTTGTCTGTAGCGAATCGCTCCGTGTCGCACGTAAGCTTTCCGGTCCTCAGAGGTGAACTCCTTGCCTTCTGCAACATCCGTGGCCACCTCCAATAGGAGCGGCACATGCTCCTTGCGTTCAGAATCCGGGACGGGAATGGAACTGATCTCCGAGTCCTTCTTAACTGCCTGCAACCAATTTTCAACTATGGATTCCCGGTTAGCTCTGATTACTTGGGTTAGACGTTGGCGAATCCTGCTTTGATCAGGCGATCTCTGTGCCAGCTTGGAACGAATCTTCTCCACCAAGACTTCCGTTTCCGTGGGTTTTACAAAATAATCGTGTACCTCTTCGCGTATGGCCTCTAAAGCACTCTCAAACGCGGGGTAGGCAGTCAGGATAAACCTCAAGGCATTCGGCTGATGGCTACGCATTGCGCTGACCACAGTGAAGCCATCGCCCGGATGACCGATATTGAGGTCAGAGATAAGGACATCAAATTTGTGCCGAGTTATCAGGCCCAACGCTTCCGCTACGGTTGCAGCGGAAGTGACTTCGAAGCCGTAGGACTGCAAGAGCGGCGGGAGAGTCAGCCTGATACTGTCTTCGTCATCAACGAATAAAATGTTCGGCTGATCGGCCATTGCGGATTCGCCCAGTTGTTCGCTTCGTCATCGCCAGCGGTTTCACGGCCTGTTCCACTCGGGCCGCGCTTCATGTCCCAGCTTCACACGCTATTGCGCAGGAATCCCATCCCGGTACAGGTTCCGTCGCCGGTCACGTTCAAACAGTTCCTCTCTGCCGTCCTTCTGCGAATCCACTACTGCTTCTCGTACACCGCAGTGCTTTTGAACTTTTTGCCCTGCGAATCGGTTCCGCTCGTAGTGACGGTGCGGCTCTTGCCGTCAGCGGACACGACAACGCGGCCGCTAGTGGTGATCTTGCCGCCTTTCTTAACGTTGAACTCCAGCGTATGTTCGTCAATCTTCGTGTACGACCGCATGTCTGAATTCGGATTGCCTGTGACGGGGTAGTCTTTGCCGTCGAACTTGCCCGTCCACTCATCGTGCGTCGGCTTGCCGTCGTTGCCGATGCCATCCACAGTGATTTTCACGTTGTCACCCGCAGCCTCATAGACAACTGTGTTGTTCTTCGGCGCGTTAGGGGCAATCTTCGATTTGGCCTCGTTCAGCTTCCAGGTGCCCGTAAAGGCGTCGTCGGCGAAGCACACTGCCGCTGCGACAAAGCACAGCACCAGAGTCAATACAATCGTTTTTGTTTTCATGTCCTCTCCTGACACGGGGCATTCTAGTGCTGCGTCGCGCATTCAGCAACTCGCGCTGCGTCTGAGGCTCACCCGGCTCACTCCTTATTTCGCCCGCAGCAACCTGAGCGCAAGCCAGCCCAGATAAAGGAAATCGCAAACCACTCCGACGAAAACGACACGCCAGAACCATTCTTCAACGCGATGTGTTTTCGCGGCGGCTCTGATGGACGAGAAGTTCATGGGATGGAGTCGCGGGGAGGGAGCGGAACGATAGCTCAGAAATCGTGGCTTGGCAAGTACGAGCGCAGTCCGCTCGCGGCAAAGGGCAAGCGTCCGTTTCATATCGAGATCGGCCTTACAGAGCTTGAGTTTGGCGAGTTGAGGATACAGGAAAGACTGCGGCGGCTCAGGCTTGTGGGGTCGCTTTGGGGATGCCAGAGACTCTGACTGTTAGACAACGGTAAATACTAGACGTAAGAAGTCGAACCTTCGCCGAGGATAGCGCATCGTAGTGGGGACACCCCAACCGCGGTCGCTCATGCAACGTCCCCGCCTAAGCATCGACATCCATCCAGACCTCGGCAAGAACCCGGCAAGAGACGAGGCCAGCACGCTCGGGCCGCGATCAGATAACCGGGCAAGGTGGTTGAAATTCGCCGATTGTGCGCTGCATCCTCACGGCGCAACCGAGGAAGATATTACAGAACTGACAGATTTGGCGCGTGACGAGCAAGAGACCATTAAGAGCCGTATTGAGCGTACCACTCACGTAGTAAAGAGACAGAGCAAATCGAAGCATTAGATCAGTCCGCCACTTTTAGTGCTGAGAAGAAAGACTACTCTCGCTCCGTCTTGCTCGTGGCACCCGATTTGTAGAGATACGCTATGACCACCCTCGGATCGAAAGTCTGGGACATGCTGCACCTCATCCGTCATGGCGGCCCCGCTCTATGCAATATTGCCATCACAAACTCCTGTAATGCTACGTGCGACTTCTGCAACTTCGCCAACGGTAAGGTAGGACGCAAGGACCTGCGATGGATCGATGCCGAGCAATTCGACGGTGCCCTGGACATTTTGCACGGTCGCGGTATTCGCTACGTTAGCTTCTTCGGTGGAGAACCGCTTTTGCACCCCCGGCTGCCTGACATGATCGCGATGTCGGTGGCAAAAGGTATGGGTCCGGCTGTCATCACCAATGGCTGGTTGCTCTCTTCGAGGCTCGATCAACTTGCAGCATCCGGGCTAAGAACAGTTTACGTTTCTATCGATGCCCCGTGGATGGCCGATCACGAAGCCAACCGTGGACTAAAGGGCCTAGGAGAGCGTATTCGTTCGGCAACTTCGAGAATGCCGAGCCTCGGCATGACCGCACTCGCACAGGTAACCATGAGCAAGCTAATTGATGATTACCGTGCTCTCGTGCCTCTCCTTCACGATCTCGGCTTCGAGGCGGTTACGTTCTCCTATCCGCAAAGGATACGCCTTGGATCATCATCCCTCGCCTGGTCTGCTGACTCAGACCTGATGAACTTTACCGATCCTGAACTTGTGCAGGCGTTCGAGGCGGTCGATGATCTGCGCAACGCGTTTCGCGTCAATAATCCTCATGCTTCGGTAGCCGACATGAAGCGACACCTGCGGGGAGAACCCGAACACTTCGTCTGCTACGGCGGCTACAAGAGCTTCTACATGGACTGGAACTTTGACGTATGGCGTTGCGATGCCTGGCGGGAACGCATGTGTTCGGTCTGGGAATTTGCAGAAATGCCTTTGGTGCGCGACGGCTGCACCGCCTGTATAGCTGACTGCTACCGCGACTCAAGCGTGATGCTTCACTTTGCCGTATCGCTCGGCGATGCACTCGACTCCTTAAGCGAAGGACACATGTTTGC
>DAIMDJ010000365.1:0-3345 GCA_036725905.1 Terriglobales bacterium | reverse complement strand
ACGTTGAGAGATCTCTTTCCGTCCGCGCGCCCCCGCAATTCTCCGTCGCGTAGCTGAACTTAATCTTCGAATACTGACGATTGGCAGTCTGTCGCCTCTTTGGGCGACCAGAGGGCTCAGCATCTGCCCTCGATCCCCCGAAAGGCTGCCGCCCCTACGCAGTCATTGGAGACCTCATGCTTACAGTTCGCATTCCGCTCCTCGCTGTCCTGCTACTCGTAGCGGGCTCGGCCAGCGCTACGATTTTCGGGTCAGTCAGCGGCCTCATCCATGACCCGCAGCATCGCCCCGTTCAAGGCGCGCAGGCCACTCTGCGTTCGACCACTTCGGATTGGAATAAGTCGGCTGCATCCGACAACTCAGGCGAATTTCATTTCGACAGTGTGCCCCTGGGAAATTACCGCATCACCATTGAGCTCGCTGGCTTCGCAACCCAAGCGCTAGAGCTCACTTTAAGTTCCGCTCGTGATGCGCGCCTGCACTTCTCTCTGACCATTGCTCAGACCAAAGAGACTGTCGAAGTGAGAGATACAGCGTCGACGGTTAATCCCGAATCTTCGACCACGCAGAGCGTCATCAGCCGGCAACAGATTGCCTCAACCCCAGGCGCCGACCAGACCAACAGTCTGGCCATGATTACGGATTATGTCCCCGGCGCATACATGGTGCATGACCAGCTTCATATTCGCGGCGGACATCAGGTGAGCTGGCTTCTCGATGGCGTGCCCGTTCCTAACACCAGCATCGCCTCAAATGTGGGCCCGCAATTCGATCCAAAAGATATTGATTATCTCGAAGTGCAACGCGGAGGCTATTCGGCAGAATACGGCGATCGCACTTACGGAGTGTTCAACGTCGTAACCCGCTCCGGTTTCGAGCGCAATCGCCAGGCTGAGCTTGTTACTAGCTATGGAAAGTTCAACAATACAAATGACCAGATCAGCTTTGGCGATCACACCGAGCGATTTGCTTATTACGGAAGCCTTTCAGGCTATCGCACTGATTTGGGCCTCGAGACGCCGGTCCCGCGCATTATCAATGACCAAGCCGCAGGATTAAGCGGGTTCGGGTCGATCATTTTCAATAAGACGCCCACCGACCAGCTTCGCCTGACTACTTCGGTCCGCGGCGATCACTACCAGGTTCCGATAGATCCTGCTTCGAGCAATATCCTTCATGATGTCGAAAACGAGCGTGATGACTTCGTCAACTTTTCCTGGCTGCACACGGCTGCGAATGGAGTGCTGATCACCGTCTCGCCGTTCTATCACTTCAATCGTGCCCACTATAGCGGAAGCCCGGAAGATGCGATTCGTTCCGAGTACGATCGCGGCTCAAACTTCATAGGTGGCGTTACGACTCTGGGCGTCAGACGAGGACGTCACAATTTCCACGCCGGCTTCCAGGTCTTTGGAGAGCGCGACAATCAGCTCTATTCCGTGGTGGATAACTCCGGAGCTGGCGGAAATGTCGCTCCACAGCGAACCATCCCCTGGGCCAACGTGGAAGCGGTTTTCCTGGAAGATCAATTCAAAGCGACAAGCTGGCTTACGCTCAACGGCGGGCTGCGGCTCACGCATTATGGAGGCCCTGTGAACGAGAATGCCGCTGATCCCCGCATTGGCGCCGCCATCCAGATTCCACGCCTCAATTGGGTTCTGCGCGCTTTTTACGGGCGCTACTATCAAGCCCCGCCGCTGGTCACAGTCACGAGCCCTGCTTTGAATTCCGATCAGTCATTCTTGCCGCTGCATGGCGAGCACGACGAACAGCGCGAGTTCGGCTTAACCATTCCTCTGTACGCCTGGACATTTGACATAGCCAATTTCCGGACTGGTGCCAGAAACTTTTTTGATCATGACGTGCTGGGGGATTCCGATGTCTTCTTTCCACTTACAATCGCGCACGCGCGGATTCGCGGCTGGGAAGGCAGCGTCAATTCTCCTATCATCGCCGGCCGCGCAAAATTCCACCTTGCTTATTCGCATCAGTACGCGCAAGGCGCCGGTGCTGTCACCGGGGGTCTCACTGACTTTTCTCCGCCCGAGCAGGGTTACTTCTTTCTCGATCACGATCAGCGCGACACTCTTTCGACTGGCTTCAACCTCCAGCTTCCACGGCGTGTGTCGGCCGATTTCAATACCAATTATGGCTCCGGTTTCCTCGATGGAGACGGCCCCGCTCACCTGCCCTCGCATACCACGTTCGATCTGGCTCTGGGCAAGTCCTTCGGAGAAAATTGGTCACTACGGTTGACTGCCCTGAACTTCACAAACCATCGCTTCATGCTCGACAACAGCAACACTTTCGGAGGCACGCATTTCGTGAACCCGCGGGAAATTTCGATTCAACTCAGATATGGATTTCATTATTAGCAAGAGTATTTCAGATCGGTCCGCAACCGTGTTACTAAGGTCATGGCTATGTGATCGCGATCACGTCATTTGCGCTACTCCTCGCCGACAATAATTGGTAACAAGGGGAGGCTTCGCGTGATCCGGCTCGACTACTTGTCCTGCTTACTGACGATTTGTTCGACGATTCTGGTCGGAAGAAGGTGCTGGGAAGGATGGGTGCTGGCGGCAATCAATAGCGTGATCATTTGCCTCATTGGCCTCAGAACTTCGCAGTTGGGATTCATTCCCGCCAACGTATTTTGCATTGCACTGTATGCGGTAAACCTGCGCACCTGGCGACGTGCCGAGTAAATTCCAAGCGGTGTAATCGCCTAGTCGCATCGCCCGGTTGGCTGCTTCTTGCATTATAATTGATATGTATATAGGCGAGACACCATGAAGCTCAAACTCCGCTCGGTGGGAACCTCCACGGGTGTTCTTCTACCGAAGGAAATGTTAATTCGGATGAAAGTTAAGAAGGATGACACACTGTTCGCCGTGGAAACGCCTGAAGGTTACCTGCTAACCCCCTACGATCCGGATGTAGAGGAACAACTCGCGAAAGGCCGGGAGTTCATTGCGAAGCATCGTGCCGCATTTCGGGCGCTGGCCAAGTGAAGGAGCCGAGGTGGATCAGCAGGCGTGCGCTCATCCTGCTGCACGCTGAGAGTCTCGCCGAACACGGCGGCTTGCCGGGATTGCGCGATGAAGCAGGGCTGGCAGCGGCGCTTGCGCGAGCGCACCACGTCTATTCGTACGAACCAAAGCTCGATCTGGCTCGTCTGGCCGGTGCCTACGGTTTTCGCATCGTTCGAGGGCATCCGTTTAATGACGGGAATAAACCCGCCGGTCTGCTGGCCATTGGCCTCTTCCTTCGACTCACCGGCTATGATTTGCCAGTTGAAGATGTCGAGGCGGTAGAAACTATCACGGCTCTAGCAGCAGGCAG
>DAIMDJ010000364.1:0-3348 GCA_036725905.1 Terriglobales bacterium | reverse complement strand
TGGTCGGGGAGAGAGGATTTGAACCTCCGACCCCCTGGTCCCGAACCAGGTGCTCTACCAGGCTGAGCCACTCCCCGACATCGCTGGAAAGGAACGAGCACCCACGGCAGACGGTAGAAAAGCGAGCCGTGACCACGCATTCTGTTGTGATTATAACATTCGCATTATTGAGGCCGTCGTGTGAGGTTGAGTGCGCCGCCCTTGTCGATTCCGTCCACGATGCTTCAACAGTCTGATCGAGGATTTCCTATAGAATGACCTTTCCGTCCGCTGCACTCCTAAATTTTCATGATTGCGCTGACTGCGGCAACGTTGCTGACACCGATGGAGCGGATTGACCAGCCCCTGCTGCTGATCGAGGATGGCGTTATCCGCAGGCTCGGCGCACGTGCGAACAGCGAGATCCCGGCAAATTGCCGCATCGTGGATTTACAAGACGCAACCCTTGCGCCAGGCCTGATTGACATTCACATTCATGGTGGTGCCGGGCACGACATTATGGAAGCGAATGCGGAAGCGCTGCCCGCGCTGGAGCGGCTTCTGGTTTGTCACGGGGTGAGCAGTTATTTCCCAACTACAGTCACGGCTCCGCTCGAGGCGACGCTCGCGGCGTTAGAACGATTGGCGGCGGCCGTCGAATCTTCACAAGAGAATCATGCGGGCGAACCTCGAGCCGTCCCGCTGGGAATCCATCTCGAGGGACCCTTTATTAGTCATACACGTCGCGGCGTGCATCCAGCGCAAGACTTGCTGCCGCCTACGGTTCAAACGTTTGGACGTTTCTGGCAAGCGGCTCGTGGTCACATTCGCATTATGACGATCGCTCCAGAATTGCCCGGAGCGTCCGAAGTGATCTCTGATGCGGCGCGGCTCGGTGTGTGCGTCAGCCTCGGGCATTCCAACGCCGATCTGAATTCCACCCGCGCAGCGGTAACAGCCGGCGCCAGGCACGCGACTCACACATTTAATGCCATGCGCCCGCTGTCGCATCGCGATCCGGGGATTCTGGCCGAAGTGCTGACTGATTCACGAGTTTCTGCCGACATCATTGCTGATGGCGTTCACGTCGACCCCGCTGTGGTGGAGCTCTTTTTGAAAGCCAAGGGAGCCGATGCTGCGGTGCTGATTACCGATGCAACGGCTGCGACCGGAATGCCCGAAGGGCGCTATCGTCTCGGCTCCTGCGAAGTAGAAGTGAAGGACGGAAGATCTCTCATTGACGGAAAACTCGCGGGAAGCATCCTCACTATGGATCGTGCTCTCCGTAACGTGATGCAGTACGCCCATTGGGATCTGCAAAACGCGCTTCGCTTGGCTACGGTAAACCCCGCGCGGGTAGCGGGTTTTAACAATCATGGCGAGGTGAAGGAGGGCGCGCCAGCCGACCTGGTGGTGCTCGGCCCAAAGGGCGAAGTTAGAAAGACTATCGTACGCGGCGCGGGAATTTGAGCGTCAGTTCACTTCGGGGAGAAAAGAATGGCCGATAAAGGGAGATTTCCTCATTACATGATTAAGGAAATCTTCGACCAGCCGCAAGGTCTGCGCGACACCATCCAGCCGCGCGTTTCGCTGGAACAGGGCATCGTGAAGCTCGACGAGGTCCGCATCAGTCCCGAGGAGCTGAGGGATTTGCGGCGCATCAGCATTGTTGCTTCCGGAACCAGCCGCCATGCGGGTATGGCTGGCCAGTACATGATTCAGGAACTGACAAACATTCCGGTTGACGTGGATTACGCGAGCGAATTCGAGTACCGCAACCCGCTTATTGGCCGAGGCGAGCTCACAATTGTTATCACGCAATCAGGCGAAACTGCCGATACAACCGCAGCGCAGCGAGAAGCGCGCGCAAAGGGATCCCGCACGATTGCGATTTCCAATGTTGTGGATTCCACCATTGCGCGCGAGGCCGACGGCGTCATCTACACAAATGCGGGTCCGGAGATCAGCATCGCCTCAACCAAGGCTTTTACCGCGCAGATGGCCGTGCTTTTTCTGTTTGCACTTTATCTCGGCCAGGTGCGCGAAAAATTGAGCAAGGAACAGGTGCGGCGCTACATCCGCGAACTACTCGATCTCCCGGGCAAAGTCGACACAGTGCTGCAGTCGGCACCGGAATGCGAGCGGCTGGGTGAGAAATATCACAAAGTTCAGGATTTCCTCTTTCTCGGGCGCGCAATTCATTACCCAATCGCCATGGACGGCGCCTTAAAGCTGAAGGAAGTTTCCTATATTCACGCCGAGGGTTATCCGACCGGCGAGACCAAGCACGGCCCGAATGCGCTGATCGATGAAAGCCTGCCGGTAGTAATCATCGCCACCTGCGACCGCAACGATCCCGGCTCGGTGCTGCGCTATGAGAAGAATCTCGCCAATATAAAAGGCTTCAAAGAACAATCCGGACGGGTAATCGCCATCGCTACGCAGGGCGATGAGGCAATTCGCCGGCTCGCAGACCAAACGATTTTTATTCCAGAAGCTCCGGAGCTACTTTCGCCCATTCTCGAGATCGTGCCGCTGCAGCTGTTCGCGTATTACATGACAGTGCAAAAAGGGCTGGACGTGGATCGCCCGCGCTACCTGGTAAAGTCGGTAATGTTGGAGTAGGCCCGCCTAGTTCGGTTTCCGATCTTTTGCATCCGATAAAAACCGCAGAAGTGCCGCGTCGGTTGCGCATTTGAACTTTTCCAACAGAGACGCCTCTGCCCCCAGCATGGTGTCCCCGGCTGGCTTTTGCCGGATGCTCTGGCGCAACCTGTCGCCTGCCTCGGACTCGTTGGTCATCACTTGTATGTAAAACCAGAGAAAATGGCGCATCTGATCCAGAGCCGATTTGAGGACCCGAAGAGATTCCATCTCCGGCAACTGGCTGAGCGCTTCCATTAGTTCAGGATCAGTTGGAGCTTGCATGGCCGCACAGTTGAGCTCCCGCTGGATGGCCCGCAAATCCTCGGTCACCCGTACAATGCGGGTATTGATATCGTGGAGATAATCGTCTCGTTCCATGGGCCCGGCTTTCTCGAGCTGAATGAGGTTTCACCATCTCACTCAGGCCCTAGCGCGAATAGATGTCCCCCGTGCATGCGCTTTCGTAATTCTCTGATGTGAGCCCTTTTGAGACCCGTATGTCGAAGCACATACTGCTGAAAACTCGCTCGAGGCGCTGGTTTCACGCGAGCATAAACTGCATTTATCCGCGGAACTGGTTCGACCGCTTCGAAAAATTTCAAAGCTTGCATCACGCCGCGCGGAGTCCATAGCCAAGGGGCGTTGGGACTCGCGAACCAGCCCAGTCTGTTCGTCAATTCTTCGCCCCATCCATCGGTCCTGCTAAAATGCCTTGCTTTATCG
>DAIMDJ010000363.1:0-3350 GCA_036725905.1 Terriglobales bacterium | reverse complement strand
GGCAGCGATCCCGCTCCCACCCCATTCCGGAAAAGATTCGATTTTACTGCTGTGGTTTTTGCGAATCGTTCGGGGGCGCGCTCTTGTGGTCCGGTTGTTGCTGCCTGGCTTTCTGCTGCATGTCGGCCAGCTTCTGCAACTGTTCGGGCGTGAGAATGGCTTTAATCTT
This sequence comes from Terriglobales bacterium, assembly GCA_036725905.1. Taxonomy (GTDB): domain Bacteria; phylum Acidobacteriota; class Terriglobia; order Terriglobales; family Acidobacteriaceae; genus QIAB01. The sequence continues at coordinate 3,181 of DAIMDJ010000363.1, read as the reverse complement.
CGGCGACGCCTCGTCGCGAATCTGATTGATCTTTGTAACCTTCTGCTCCTGGGTCAGCGACGAGTCATTGCGCGCCGCATCCATCTGCCGGGTTTCATCTGCGATAATCGGGCGCAATTTCTGTCTCTGCTCATCCGTCAGATTCAACGGATTCTCGTCCTCCCCCTGCGCCTGTGCGCGATCCTGGCTCGCATTTCCTGTCGAGCCTCCCTGACTCTGCGCTGGAGCTTGCGGTGGAGGGGTTGTGGTAGTCGAGGTCTGGGCAAGTGTCAAGCTGATCGCCACGGCCAAGAAAAACGATGCCAATCCTGCTAATTGATAGGGCTTTCGCATTTTGCTCCTTTTCTGACGGAGTGGAGGAACTTTCGATTCAGCGCGATGTGGCCAAGACGCACTTCATGCCGATCCCGAGCACTGCGAGGGACCTGGCAGTTTTCCGCACGGCTAAGATGAGCTTCTCCGCAGCCGAGGTTGGCCCGAACCAAGAGCAAAAATAAGTCGCACTCGGCGAAAAGTGAACGTGTGGCGCTTGCCCGGAAAGCGAATGTGAGTGCAGCAGTGATGATATATTCCGGGAACAGATTCGCCTGTTGGTGTTATAGAAGCGCCCATCAATGACTAAGCTGCTCGCCGCAAGGCAGATCGTCACTAGCATGGTAACCGGCATCTTGCTTTGGTGCGTGATCGGCATAGGTGTGTCGGTCCTAGTCTCGGCGACGCTGGTTCTTGGTTACGCATTGTTCATTGTCAAAGACGCCCTCGCGCCGGCTGCATTGTCCGGTGCAGTGCAGGGTCTATGGCTCTATCTTGCAAGGAATCGCTGGTCGGGCAAGAAAGAGCTAGTTTGGTTTGGGATCATTTCCGGAGCCGCACTCGGTCTGCTTGACTTTGCGCCCGCATACGTCACGACTACGGCTTGTTTTGGCTGGGGACACATCTTCTTGTTTGTGATTGCTGCCCTTGCGGGCGGCTCATCAGCCGGCTATGTGAACTCACAAGTTCATCTCGCCGAGGTGCGTTCTCCGGCACCCGCTGCTTGGAAGGGCCGCGTGGCATTGGGAGTCGTGTTGTTTCTTTGTGCCGCTGGCTTTGAGTATGTGCACTACGGCGTACGCCTGCTCGAAAGATTTCCTGCGCTTGGACTTTCAGAACCCGCAGTCATTGATCTTAATGCGGGGAATGCGCAGGGAACAGCTCGGTCAGGCAGCTACGAATACTCTGGTCAGTTTCACAGGAGTTGCGTCGTTGGAAGTGAGGGCGGCGTGATGGAAATCAGCCAGAACGACGGTAAGATTCAGGTTTACGCCGCGGACATGTGGCTCAAGGGCGGGATTGATGGTAATGGCGAGTTCTGGGCCGGTGGCCAAAGGACAAGCGCGATGGACCGCAATTCAATGTTGCGTCATCTCTTGACCGGCAGGTTTCGTAATGAAAGCCAGTTTCAGTATTCCCTCCGCTCTAGCTTGATCATCAACGGCTCGATCAAAAACACCACGATGGAAAGTGGCGCTGGCAGACTCTTGCGGCGGTGACCTGCATTCGAATCAGGACAACAGAGAATAATCGTGAATCACTCCACCGTGACCGACTTTGCCAAATTCCTGGGCTGATCCACATCACACCCGCGGCGAACTGCGATGTGATAGGCAAGAAGCTGTAATGGCACGATCTCCAGTATGGGTGACAGCTCTTCCGGCGCAGGCGGAATATAAAGCACGTGGTCGGCAGCTTCTTTGATCTCTTCATCTCCCTCGGTTGCCAGCGCGATCACCATGCCGGAGCGGGCTTTTACTTCCTTCAGATTCGACATCGATTTCTCATATCGAATCATAGACAACTCATCTTTCGGGTCGCGGGTCGCGATGATTACCACCGGCAGATTCTCGTCAATCAGGGCGTTGGGGCCATGCTTCATCTCGCCGGCAGGATAACCTTCCGCGTGGATGTAGGAGATCTCCTTCAATTTCAGAGCGCCTTCAAGCGCGATCGGATAATGAATGCCGCGGCCCAGGAAGAGGAAATCCTGAGAACGAACGTACTCTTTGGCCAAGTCTTCGCAGTCCTCTTCATGCGTGAGTAAGTGTTCGAGCTTGCCCGGGATGCGGGTAAGTTCCTGCACTGCTGCTTTGGCCTCTTCCGCTGACATTGTTCCGCGCAGTTGGGCAAGGTAAAGCGCGAACAGATAGAGAGCTGTGAGCTGTGCGGTGAAGGCTTTGGTGGAAGCCACGCCAATTTCGGGACCCGCGTGAGTGTAGATGGTACCGGCAGCTTCGCGCGTAATCATGGAGCCGACCACGTTACAGATGGCCAGCGTCTTCGATCCTTTGGCTTTAGCCTCGCGCTGGGCGGCAATGGTGTCGGCGGTTTCGCCGGACTGAGAGATCAACAAAGTAATCGTGCCGGAGGGAATGATCGGATCGCGATAGCGCCATTCGCTCGCATAATCCACCTCCACGGGCACGCGCGCCATCCGTTCGAGCATAAATTTTCCAGCCTGCGCTGCATGCCAGCTTGTTCCGCAAGCTGCGATATTAATTTTCTTCGCGGCCTTGAACTCTGCTTCCGTGATCTCCATCTCATCAAGGAAAACGTGACCGGTTTCCTGCGAAATGCGTCCCAACGTCGTATCCCGGACCGCCCGCGGCTGCTCGTAAATTTCCTTCAGCATGAAATGCTTGAACCCGCCCTTTTCGGCCATGATCGGGTCCCAAGTGACATGCTGCACCTGCCGCTCGACGGGATTGCCATCGAAGTCGGTTAACTTCACGCCTTCTGGAGTAATGACAGCGAGATCGCCGTCTGCGAGGAAGAAAAGATCGCGCGTGTGGTAAAGGATCGCGGGAACATCCGAGGCGACAAAATATTCGTCCTTGCCCAAGCCGATGACGGCGGGCGGACCATTCCGCGCGGAAACAATCTTGTTGGGCTCATCAACGGCAATGACACTGAGCGCGAAGACGCCGGTCAACTCCTTGACGGCTTTGCGAACCGCTTCCTCAAGCGCCGGGCGATGACCATTTCCAGATTTATAAAAATGCTTTTCGATCAGGTGGGCGATGCGATAAGTGATGACGCGCGTCTTGCCGGTGCCCGCGCCGGCGAGGATCAAAACCGGTCCCTGGACCGTCTCAACGGCGAGTCGTTGCTGCGGGTTCAACGAATTCAGGTTCAACATGCGCGC
>DAIMDJ010000362.1:0-3356 GCA_036725905.1 Terriglobales bacterium | reverse complement strand
ACCTCCTTGCCGAGCGCAGCAATTCGCTTTCCGAGTTCGTAATCATCAGCGAGATAGTCTGCGAAAGACTCGAAGCCTCCAACCGCCTGCAACTCCTGCCGCCGGAACGCCAGCGTCGATCCCAATCCAAAACGAATGCCGCCTTCAATGGCACGCGCTGCTAAGACTCCGGGGATGAAATCCGTGCTGATCCCCAAGGACTCCAGCCGCGACCCAAGCGTCCCGCTCGCCACACCACGATACAAACAAGTAACCAGGCCAACATTTGAGTCGCTCAAAGGTGCAACTACCCGCCGTAAATAATCGGATGGAACACGAATATCGCTGTCGCTAACAACGAGAATGTCATATTTCGCCTCGCGTGCCATTTGCGCGAGGTTGCTGACCTTGATGTTCGCTCCCAATTTTTGCTCACAGACCATCATCCGAATCGCGTGCTGAGGAAATTCCTGGTTTAGCCTCTTCACTAACTCCAGTGCCGGATCGTCAGCCTCACTCACTCCAAAAATTATTTCGTATTCCGGATAATCCTGAACACAATGGCTCCGGAAGCTGTCATACATCTCGGGATCGGTACCCTTGAGAGGTTTGAAAATAGAAATGCCGGGCAGAGTAGGTGTTGGGTAGACTCTATTGCCTGCCGTCTTCTGTTCTCTCAAAAACGCGGCCGCGCTCCACATGCACAGGACGTAATAGAAAATGCTGGCGATTGCAGCCAGCACGAAAACAATTTTCAGGAATTCGAATATGTGATGAATCATGAGACGGTCCGCAGCAAGCCGTCCAGATTTCCTTCGTGTACCTTCGTGCCCTTAGTGGGCAAAGGAACGTCAAGAACCACAAAGGACACTAAGGTGCACGAAGAGAAGATTATTCGTAGCGGAGCGATTCAATCGGATCCAGATTCGCCGCTTTCCACGCCGGGTAAATCCCAAATACCAGCCCCTCGAAAGCTGCCGCACAGAAACCGAAGCTCGTCCAGAACACTGACATGCGTGCTGGTAGCGAACTCCAGATCACGGGAATGATCCAGGTGATAATTGCGCCAAAAAGCACGCCCAGCACCCCTCCCGCGGCTGTAAGGGTAATCGCCTCGAGAGTGAATTGCAGCAGGATGTCGCGCTTGCGCGCGCCAATCGCCTTTCGCACACCGATTTCACGTGTCCGCTCGGTCACTGCCACAAGCATAATATTCATCACGCCAACGCCGCCGACGATCAAGCCGACGCTAGATACCGCAAACATGAAGATAAACACCGCCCCGGTCACCTGGTTCCACACATCGGAAAGAGAATCCTGGGTGAACACGGCGAAATTATCAGGCTTGTCCGGCGGCACCTTACGCCGACGGCGCAGCAATTCGCGCATCTCGTCGATGGTTTTGGGCATGTCGTCATGCGAGGTGGCCTTCACTATGATCCAAAATTGTTTTAGTTCCGGATGTAACTTGCGAAACGTGCCCATGGGGAAATAGACGGTATTGTCGCTCGGGTTCTTGCCTCCCGCAAAGACGCTCTTCAGCTTTTCCAGCACACCAATAACAGTGAATGCCTCGCCTTCGATATTGATCTCTTTGCCTTCCGGCAATTGATTTGGAAAAAGCTCCTCCGCAGTATCGGAACCAAGCACGATCACGGGTGCGCGGCGCTGCTCGTCGAGTTCGCTGAACCAGCGCCCTGAGGTGGTTGCAAGATCATAGACGCTCGTGAACGATGCGGTAATTCCTTCAAGAGCTGTGTTCTTTGCTTTGCGACCGCCGTACTTCACGACATAAGTGCCGGTACCCAGCTCAGGCTGCGCAAAAACCACCGCCGCGGTGACCGCCTTCACGTGCGGCAAATCGCGCATAGCCGTGGCGTCCTCGAACGTCAACTCCTTACGGGTGCGCATCGCTTCCGTAGGCCGGCCAAAAGTAAAGGGCTGCATGTGGAAAGCAAAAATCATGTTGGAACCAATGCTGCTGATCACTTGTCGCACGTTGTCATTCAAGCCGCGCACCACCGACGAGATACCAATCACGACTGCAACCCCAATCACAATCCCGAGTACCGTCAGCGCTGAGCGCAGTTTGTTACTACGAATAGTATCCAGCGCCATCTGGACAATCTCGCCGTAATCGCGTCTGCGCATCATTAAAACCAGCCATCAGCTATCAGCCGTCAGCCTTCAGCAAGAGCACGCAGTTCACAGCTTTAAGCTGAGCGCTGAAAGCTGAGAGCTGACAGCTTTCTTCACAGCTCAAATCTCAGCGCTGCAATCGGATCCAGCCGCGCAGCGCGTTTCGCCGGATACACACCGAAGAAAACACCCACACTCGCGGAAACCAGCAGCCCCGCCGCTACCGCCCATAGCTTAATAACGGAGGGCATGCCGATAATCGCGGTCACTCCTTTCGCCACGATAATCCCAAACATCACCCCGAGCACGCCGCCTACGAGTGCCATGGTTCCTGACTCAATCAGGAACTGCAGTAACACGTCATCTCGTCGCGCCCCCACTGCCTTGCGAATACCGATTTCGCGTGTGCGCTCTGTCACCGAGACAAGCATAATATTCATGATGACGATGCCGCCGACTACCAGCGAAATTGCGGCAATGGCAATCATGGCGATGAAAAACGTCCCGCTCAGATTCGACCAGATGCTGAGAAAGCTGGCGTTGGTTTCAGCGGTGAAACTGTCCGGCTGTCCCGGCAGATCGTGCCGGCGAGCGCGCAAGATGGCGCGGGCTTCATCAATTGCCGCATCCAGTTGGCTGCCTACTCCGTTGGCCTTTCCCGAAATCCGGATGCTGGAATGCTCCCCGAATTGCTTAAGATACGTGCTGATCGGGATGGCGACAAAATTGTCGCGGCTTTGCCCCAGCGTCTTGCCCTGCTTCTTTGCCACCCCAATCACACGGTACAACTCCCCTTCGACTCGGATCTCCTTGTCCAAGGGATCCACGCCAGGAAACAGCGTGTCGACGATATCGGTGCCGATCACGGCTACGTTAGAACGATTGTTCACGTCGTTTTCATTCAGCCAGCGGCCGGCCGATAGATCAATGTTGAGGATGGCGCCGTGCGAAGGAGTGAGACCACGCACCCACGAATCACTAATCGACTGTTCACCGTACTTCACGTGCCCATTAGGGTTGAAGGTCGCAGCCCCGATCAGCACGCAGTGCGTGCAAGTCTCAGCCACCGCATGGTAATCCTCCATGGTGAGGTCCTTGCGTTTTTGGCCTTCCAGGAGCTGATCAATATTCGTGATGACCGGACTGATTTTGCTGATGATGAAAACGTCGGCGCCGAGATTGAAAATCTTCTCGGCTACGTAGCCATTGATTCCGTTGACAAACGTTACAACGGCAAT
>DAIMDJ010000361.1:0-3357 GCA_036725905.1 Terriglobales bacterium | reverse complement strand
GGAGGACCCAATACCATCGTGGTGGGGGTCTGGATGATGCAGCCGGGCGAGGATGCAATTGTGGCAAAGCGATTGCAGAAAGTGCTGCAGGATGCTCTTGCGGCTTAGCTGCGCGTAAATGGACGGCATTTTGAGGGTTGGAGTCTGACTTTTGCAGGTCTACTTCGATGATGATGACATGCTGCCCGAGAGTATGTGGGCGTTCGCTCGTGAGTTGCCCGCAAACTTCTGCATCTGCAACTGGTCTTTCCCTTCTTCGATCAGATAAAACTTATCGGCCTCAACATTGTGAAAGACTTGGCGCTGCCCACTCGGCCAAGTGATCTCGACACTTTCTACGCGGGTAGCTTTGCCCAGCCCGAAATTGGCACGGAGATCGCTTTGGGAAAGATAGCTGCCTCCGCCGGCGATCTCGCGGATTTGCGACAACCCGCCAGCCACAATGCGGATGCGCGCTCCCATCGCGTCGCGGTTACTCTTGGTTCCAACGAGTTTGAAATTGAGGAAATGATTCCCATTACCGCCGCTATTATGCAGCAGCAGGGGCGGGTCTCCATTGTTGGCTACGACCACGTCCACGAAGCCATCATTATCGAAATCGGCAAAAGCCACGCCTCGGCCAACATGGGGTGTTTGAAAGCCGCTGCCGGCCAGTTTGGTAGTCTCTACGAATTTGCCGTTCCCTTCATTGTGAAACAGAGAGTTGATCTGCTTATAGTGAATCCCCGGGGTGGCCTGTTCGACTTCGGGATAGACGTGGCCGTTAGCAATGAACAGGTCCAGCCACCCATCGTTGTCGTAATCGAAGAAGCCCCCACCGAAGCTGAGCACGTCGTGCGTGGGACGCGTGATGCCGGCCTGATCACTGACTTCGTCGAAAAATCCCTTGCCATCGTTATGCCAGAGATGGTCTGAGGATCTCTGGAAATCGGAGATGTAGAGATCGAGCCAGCCGTCGTTGTCGTAATCCCCGAGGGAGATGCACATTGCCGCCATGGTGCGGCCTTGCGACGTGAGAGCCATGCCGCTGGGAACGCCAATCTCTTTGAACGTGCCGTTGTGATCGTTGTGATAGAGATAGGCCTCAATGCCATCGTTAGCCACAAAGAGATCGGGCCAGCCGTCGTTATCATAGTCAGCCGCGCCGACCGAAAGATTCTTGCCTTGTGGCTGATAAATTTTGGCCGCTACTGTAACGTTGGTGAATGTGCCGTCTCCATTGTTGTGATATAGCGCGTCCGGGCTGCCACGATATTCGCTGGGAGGACAACTGCTGAGCACTGCTCCTAAGTTGCAGTAACGCTTATCGCCCAGCGCGACGTAGCTGCCGACGTAAAGATCGAGCCGGCCATCGCGATCGTAATCGAAGAATGTGGCTCCCGAATGAAAAGCCCCGGATTCGGTACCAGCCACGCCGGCCCTGTCGGTCACATCGCTAAAAGTACCGTTGTCATTGTTGTGATACAGAACATTCCGGCCATACTGAGTCACAAAAAGATCAGGAAAGCCATCGTTGTCGTAATCGCCCCAGACACAACCTAGTCCGTAGCCGGTCCCTGGAACGCCGGCTTTTTCGGTGACATCGGTGAATGTGCCGTCTCCATTATTTCGGTACAGGGCATTGCGGGCGGAAATGCCGCGATCGTATAGATCCCGTCCATTGACGAAATAGATGTCCTGCCAGCCGTCGCCATCGAAATCGGCCACGCAGACTCCGGGGCCAAATTCCTCGCGGTTAATCGAGATGCCATTATTGCCCTTGAAGTGGACGAACTTGATGCCAGCGGCAGCCGTCACATTTATAAACTCGATAGCTGGCTGTGAGCTCTGCGCATGCAGGCGTGCGACAGAGACATTGTTAAGCATTAGGATCAGCAAGAACACCCGAAAAAAAGGCATGCTGACCGACCGGGGGCGCTGGTATCCAAGTCTGGCCGGATTTGCAAATGCGGTGTCTACCAAGTCCTTTTCTCTGTTCAGTGCATTCTGAGACAGGCTGACCTGAATGAAATAGTATGGCACGGCTTATGGGAAACCTTGGCGTTTGGGCTGGCAAACGCAGAAAATGTACGCATCCAAGGGATTAGAAATTGCTGGAGCTAGTCGGGATCGCAGCCCATCTCCAGGTTGAAAAATCTTAGGCTAATCTTGTTCGCAACTTGATCGAGGCTGGTAGCTCGGCAGGCACACACTCAAGCCTGCCACCTTCGTGTCAGAGAAACTTTTGAAGCGCCTCGGTGGTTTCCTTAGGCCGCTCCTCAACCACCCAGTGCCCGGTGTCCTTCAGCACGACGACGGTCACGTCTGTCGCAACCAGCTTGGTCTGTTGCCCTAGCGCTTCTCCCAACGACTTCTCGCCGCCGATGGTCAGTACTGGCATGGGCAGCTTGGTCTGAGAGAGTTGCGCGAAATCCTTGGCCGCTTGTTGGAACGAAACGAAATAGGCCCATCCCGCATGCATGCGTCCCGGACGTGCGTAAGCCGCCGTGTAGGCTTTGCGATCTGCTTCCGGAATCGAATGAGTCTTGTCGGCTGCGAAGTCATTCCAGAAATACTCGAAGTAGGTACGCTCGCGACCTTGAACTAAGGCTTCGGGGGTCGGCCCGTTGAAGCGGAAATGCCATATGTTGGGATTGTTGTAAACGGCTTCCCATCCTTCCACGCCTGGGAGGAAAGCATCCATCAGGACAAGTTTTGTCACTTCCGTTGGGAACTGCGCGGCGTAGGCGTAGGCGACCATGAGGCCGATGTCGTGTCCCACGACCTCAGCTTTCTGCACGCCGAGCGACTTAGCGAGATCATGAATGCTGATGGCTGCACTCTTCATGTCCAGACCATGGGCGGGGATATCCGAGTCTCCGATGCCGGGTAGGTCTGGTGCGATTACGGTGAAGCGCTCGGCCAGCACGGGAATAATCGGCTTCCACATCAGCGAGGTCTCCGCATAGCCGTGCAGTAAGATCAGCGGCGCGCCGTGGCCTGCGGTGATGTAATGCAATTTGACACCATTGATCTCTGCAGTGCGCGAAACAATGGTTTCATCTGCTGCCGCTCCGTAAACCTTTGAGGAGGATGCGGTGAAGAGAAGAAGTGGACCGAACACGGCCAGGCCCAGAAGAAGGTTCAAAGCGCGTTTCATGAAAAGCTCCTGACGAGAGGCACGCGAAAGACAACGTCCTCTCCGAGTTTAATCGCTTGGCGTTAACGCATTCTAGAGTACTGGGCAACCAAAGATAAGCCCCGCGCAGCCGATCTGCGCCGTCTGTTCCTTGAACTTTCGGATTCAACCCATCGTATACACGCTCATAAGCGTTGCTCACAAGTTGACACTCTCCGCGTCCAATCGCAGGAGGCCGC
>DAIMDJ010000360.1:0-3371 GCA_036725905.1 Terriglobales bacterium | reverse complement strand
TAAGGAAATACAAACCTTGACTTGGAAAATCGGCGGCTATACGATGAGCGCCTCATATCTTCATACTGAGAGGACTTTTTTCGAAAGAAGAAAATCATAATGGGAACCGATTCAAACTCCGAGAACGAGGAGGCTAGCTTTGTGGAATTCCGCCGGAAGGTGCGTTCCGCCGAAGTGCTCTCCTCCGCAATGGAGCGGCTTTTGCGGTCGCTCCAATTTTCTGGCCGTGTCAGCGTGGTGGTACAGAACGGGCGGGTGTTGAAATCCGGATACGAGGAAGGTTACTTCCGCCAGCCAGAAGCCGGCTAACCTTGGCCGCCCGTGAGGAGGCGGGAGGCCCTTAGAGAGTACGCACTCATAACTAAATAATTCATCAGGTACTCCGTAACAGAAGCGGGCCCTGTGCCGAGCAGTCGGCACGGGGCTTTTTATTTTTATCGTTGGCTTCAGCCATTGGGCCCAAGAGTAGAAGCGATCGGATTCGCTTGACGTCTTGGGCCGACAGTAAGGACCAACGAACCACGACTGGTATTCGCGTTGGAGGCCATTATGGAAGTCGAAGATCCTGAAGTAACCCAGTTGGAACTGAAGTATTGCGAACGGTGTGGAGCGTTATGGCTCCGTTTGCGCGGGGTGCAGGACGTGTATTGCGCGTCCTGCGCTGTGGAGATCATGGAACTGCCTGCGCCCTCACGGATAGCGAGTAAGCCGCGCCTTCCGGGAAATCACAAGTTGGACGCCAGGTTTCGGCGAACTGAGATCAACGTCATCTGTGGAGGAGGTGGTAACGCATGAGCGAGGGAGGAACGCTCACAGCGCCAAGATCAGAGTTAGCGGATGAGAATTCTGGTGCGAGCCAGGCTTGTATTCTTGGGCCACGAGATCGCTGGCAAGCGCCGACGCGATCCTATACCGAGGCTGAACTGTGGCTGTATCGCGACCGTACCATGGGACTGCTAAGGCGTTATCGACGGATTTCGATCGAGGTGGGCCGCCTGCCCTCGCTGCTGGGGCGGGAGTTGTTTCGGACAAGAGTAAGCTCGTACCACGTTACCAGCTTCGAGGAGGCGGTCATTTTTGTGCGCGACGTTGAGTGTCGTCTCCAGAAACTGAATGAGTTCGACCGCAAACTGCTGACGCGTATCATATTTCAAGAGTACACGCACGACGAAGCAGCGCAGATGTTGGGATGTTGGCGGCGGACGATCGGGCGGCGCTTTGCCGAGGCTCTCGATCGGCTCACCGGGTTTTTACTTGACGCAGGTCTTTTGCTCCGGTTTCCTGACGCAACTTCGAAGGCTCAAAAATCTTGTCAAGAGGGGGAAAACATCGAAATCCCTGTAAGTGATTCTGAAGAAGGCAAATAAATTTTTCAAAACCATGTCCCATTCCCCCCTTCCAATCTGCTATGCTGAATTTAGAAGTTGAGAAAAAGTTTTCGGGGCGCGCCGGTGGGCGCGCCCAGACTTTTTGGAAGGCATTTTGGATCGCGAATGAGTATCGAGGAAGCCGAGCGGAAAGCAAATACGGAACCGGGACTGCCGCCGCAGACGAGGAGTCTTACGGAAATCCGGAAAGAAATCACGACTCTGATTAAATCCAACGCGGTAGACATGGTGCAGAAGACCATCAACCAGGTAGACGAAGGCCACTACGCTGCCATGAAATATTTGTTTGAAGCGATTGGGCTATTTCCGGCACCAATGCAGGAAGAGACGCCGGCAGAGGATTCGCTTGCGCGCACGCTGCTGCTCCGGTTGGGTTTGCCGGAAGATCCCACGCCGGAAACGAACGTCAAGCAGGGTCGCGAACCGGATTCCGCGATTCATGTGGGCGATGCCGTAGAATGAAAACCGACCATTGGTCATCAATTAGAAGTCGATGGTCAGCCGCAGAATGGCGGCCCCGGCAACTGGACCGGCACGGCGGAAATCGCAGCATGGATATGACATGGGTGACCGGCCGGATCGCGGTCGGAGGTGGAATTTGGACGGCGGAGAACATGGCGACGGTGGCCCGCGCCGGGGTCAGCCATATCCTGGACATGCAGATCGAGTTTGATGATACTGCGCTGGCCGCGCCGCATAACATCATCGTGCAATGGACTCCGACGGATGACGATTTCCAACCGAAACCGCCGGAAATTTTTCAGCGTGGAGTGAATTTCGCTCGGCAGGCGCTGGACGAGGAAGGGACCAAACTGCTGGTTCACTGCGCGGCAGGCGTGCATCGCGCACCCATGATGACACTGGCGATACTCTGTTCTCTGAGCTGGAACATGAAGGATGCGATGAAGTTGATTGGCGCCAAGCGTCCCGTGGTCGACTTTGCGGATGTGTACGTGCGCAGCGTGGAGAAGTTCCTGGAGCAGCATGCACGGGCAGTGAAGTAGTTGCGCTGGGCGGTGTGGTAACGAAGACAGCGCCCGAGTTTGGGTGTTTATCTTAGGATCTATGCGAGGACTCTCTAATCCAGGTTCTGAGTTCTCTAATTCCAGTTCTCAGTTCTCAGGCTTCAGTTTTCAGATCGTGTGAGACTGTATTTCATCAGCCAATCCAAAAAGTTTAGATTAATTCCGAACGAGGCGCGGATACGTGTGCGTAATGGGATACTTTTCGGGAAATTTCAAGGAGTGGTAATGAGCGAGGGAAGGAATGTTCTTTACAAGTGCCGCCTGCAAGGGCGGCTTTTTTGTTTGCTGCTTTGTGTACTGGCGGGATTAGTGTCGCAGGCGCAATCGCCGGTGACCACAACTATCAGTGACACGGTTTACCGCGCTGATGGAACACCGGCAGCCGGCACTTTGCTCATTTCCTGGCCTACTTTCAGCACGGCGAGCGGGCAAGCAGTGGCCTCGGGAACGAAGAGTGTGACACTGGGGACGGGCGGGGCGCTATCCGTTGCGCTTGTGCCGAACGCAGGCGCAGCACCAACGAACACGTTTTATACCGTCGTATATCAACTGAGCGACGGTACGGTGAAGACAGAATTTTGGTCAGTCGGAACGACGTCTCCGACCACCGTTGCGGCAGTACGGACCACGCCAGGTTCGGGAAGTTCGGCGGCGCCTCCGGCGACGAAGCAGTATGTCGACGCGGCTGTCGCAAGCAAGGCAAACGACTCGGCGGTGGTCCATCTCAGCGGCGCTGAAACGATTACGGGGACGAAGCAGTTTGCGGTGGCGCCGAGCTTGCCGACTCCCGTGCAGAGCGGAGACGCTGTGAACAAAGCCTATGTGGATGCGGCCGTGACCACTGCAGGAAGCGGCAACTTCGTCAGCAAGGCTGGGGATACAATGACAGGCCCGCTGCAACTGCCGGGTGATCCCACAGCGCCGAACCAGGCAGTGGACAAGCATTAGGTCGATACCG
>DAIMDJ010000359.1:0-3380 GCA_036725905.1 Terriglobales bacterium | reverse complement strand
GTCCCGAGTACCTCTGCTGGCAGCCGGACCTTATCCTTGAAAGTAAGAAACTTTCGGCCCCGGCGGAGCATCTATAAGAAATAGCCGGAGCTTTCCCGTACAACCCATTCGGAGTCAGTGACTTACGCATTGAGCCGGGAACCGCCCTGGTGCTCAACCTATTTTCAGATAGTTTGTGGGACTAGGAGAAAGACGAAATGAAGCGCTCTGATCGTGTTTTTGATGCTTTACATACTTTGCGGAACCGTTATATGCTTTGCCAGCTTGCTTCCAAGGCTACCCGTAAGTTTCACAAGCCCAATACCAGAATCCAGGAAACGATGAACGAGGTTCTGGATCGGATTGCAAGCTCGGAGCGGCAGACAGTTTTGGCCGAACCGGAACATTATTCCGAGGCACAACGGCGGGCTGCTTAGGCTCCCGCCGCCTCTGCCCCGCAGATGATTTCTTCTCTTTCGCGAATACCCCCCTTGAAAATCTCCTCGCAGGTGACTAGATGACCATTGCAGAACTCAAAGAAAAAAATATTACCGAGCTGACCAAGATCGCCCGATCTCTGGATCTGCCCGGAGCCAGCGGACTACGCAAGCAGGACCTGATCTTCAAGATTCTCCAGGCGCAGAGTGAAAAAGAAGGCCACATCTTTGCCGAGGGCGTACTGGAAATTCTGCCCGACGGTTACGGCTTTCTCCGCTCGCCCGACTACAACTACTTGCCCGGCCCGGACGACATCTATGTTTCGCCGTCGCAGATTCGCAAGTTCGATTTGAAGACAGGCGATACGATCAGCGGCCAGGTGCGTCCGCCGCATGAGGGTGAAAAGTATTTTGCTCTGGTTAAGATCGAAGCCGTCAACTTTGAGTCCCCGGATGAAGCGCGCAATAAGATTCTTTTTGACAATTTGACGCCGCTATATCCGCAGGAGCGGCTGAAGCTTGAGACCACTCGCGACAACGTCAGCTCGCGCGTGATGGACCTGCTCACGCCTCTCGGAAAAGGGCAGCGCGGCCTGATTGTTTCGCCGCCTCGCGCCGGCAAGACGATGCTCTTGCAACAAGTGGCGAATTCAATCACGACGAACCATCCGGAAGTCGTGCTGATGGTTCTGCTGATTGATGAGCGTCCAGAAGAAGTCACAGACATGCAGCGCTCGGTGAAGGGCGAAGTGATCTCCTCAACGTTCGATGAACCAGCGGCGCGTCACGTCCAAGTTGCCGAGATGGTGATCGAAAAAGCGAAGCGCCTGGTCGAACACAAGCGGGATGTGGTGATTTTGCTCGACTCAATTACGCGTCTGGCGCGTGCCTACAACACTATCGTCCCGCCCAGCGGCAAGGTGCTCTCCGGCGGCGTGGATTCGAACGCGTTGCAGCGGCCGAAGCGGTTCTTTGGATCAGCCCGGAACATCGAAGAAGGCGGGTCGCTGACCATCATCGCTACCGCCCTGATCGATACAGGTTCCCGCATGGATGACGTGATCTTTGAAGAGTTCAAAGGCACAGGTAACAGTGAAATTATTCTCGAACGCAAGCTGGTTGATAAGCGCGTGTTCCCAGCTATCGATATTCAGCGCTCCGGAACACGAAAGGAAGAGTTGCTGATTCCGAAGGAAGACCTGCAACGCATCTGGGTGCTGCGCAAAGTGCTAAACCCGCTGTCCCCGGTAGAAGCAATGGAGCTACTCATTGACAAGCTCAGCAAGACGCGGGCGAACGGCGAATTCTTATCGAATATGAGCTCGCTGTAGGCTCCAAGGTAGTTGTCAATTTGTTATCGGTGAGACCGGTGTCTAAAATCATCTCACGGGTGATCTCCAAAAAATGTTCGTTCTCACCAGCGGTCAGATTCTTCTGGGTCAGTTGTTCCAATTCTCCGGAAGAATTCCGCGTGCTTTGGTCGCTCGCTACTTCTTATCTACCCGCACAATCACGTCGAGATCTGGGGCAATGGCAGCTTTCAAATACTTGGCAAAAAATTCCTCGACCAGAGATCGTGTGAAGGTGCACGTGAGCACAGCCCGCACATATGCACTGTAGTCTGGTTTCGAGTCTCAAGCGAATCTGCTCGAAACGAGGTGCGCATCCGTGAAACTCATGTGATCGACCCCGGTCACCACCACATAGTAGGTATTGGATTCGCTGCCGACGTACTCACGAGATCGGCTCTCACCCGAAGCGTGCTCCTCGGTCGCAAGAAACAGAAACGGCTTGTGCACTGGAATGGGGCGAACATCGGCGTTCATACCGGGATAAGTAGAACCGTCCAGGTTGACGCCCCCTAGAATCCGCGGCTCCTCCTTGGTGGCCAGTGCTGCGGTCGTTCCACCCATCGAGTGACCTACGATTCCAACCTTGGACAAATCTAGGTGGCTATGCCAAAAATGATCATGCGAATTTATTTCCTGGAGCTGGTCGAGGACGAATCGCACAGCTGCCACCAAAACTTCGTCCGCGAACTTACCAATGGCCACGCCTTGGGTTCGTCGATCGGCTTCAGCGGGCCAGTAGGGCGTGAATTTGAGTTCATGTCCGTCCGGGAACACTGAAATCAGCGAGTCAGGAGATGATTTGTGGCGATCACGATGAAACCACTACTCGCCAGACCCTCAGCCAGAACTGTGTAGATGGCCGGCACGACACTTGAGCCGTGTTCGAGAAGAACAACTGGGAAAGGGCCGCCCTCAGTGATCGGTGCCAGCAGTCCGGCGTGCGTGTGCACGAGGCGCTGGAAACCTGGTTGCAGTTTCCACTCTTCGGCCAGCGCAGCGGCAGTCTTCTTGTCCATGTAGGGCGCAAGTGCGGACGTGCCATCCACTGCCGGATACCACATTGTGACTAGCAGATCCCTGCTACGGCGCGGGTCTCTCAACACAAGCGTTCTAGTGCCTACGGGGTGGCAGCCATTGGGTTGGGGAAGGTCAAATCCTGCTTGGTTTGCGTCCGAGGCCTGAGAGGGCAAAGTGAGGAGAACCAGCATGAAAATGGGAAGGGCGAAGAATGCAGCTTTGCTGATCATTGCTTGCTCCCAACGGCAACTATCGTGCCCCTTCCCTAAGCCGCACAGGGGCCAAGTTCGTGAGCACTGCCGACTGCGACACACCGGTACCGCAATCTGTGTGATACACAAGCGATTACCATCTTGGCCACAAAGTGCTTAGTAGCGCACGGATGTGAAGGAGGTCATGGTTCAGGGCAGTTTCTGGACATCGCTATCGGAAAGCTTAAAACGAGGAAAGCCCTATAAAACGCCAGTGGCTCAATGAATAGTCTTCGTCTTCCTCGACATGTAGTCCATCAGCAGGTACTGTCCCAGCGTGTACGGAGTCGTGAAGTAGGCCTTGCCGCGGCACATCTCTGTGACTTTTTGTACGAACTGCACCA
>DAIMDJ010000358.1:0-3392 GCA_036725905.1 Terriglobales bacterium | reverse complement strand
ATTGTTCGCCGAGCGGCCGGTCGAGACCGTAGAGATGGCGCGTGGCCTCCACGTCGGCAGCAGGCGCGCCTTCACCCAGCATTTGCAGAATGGGATCGCCGGGTACCAGGTGAATTAGAAGAAAGACGATGGAGACGACGAGCCAGACGGCGGGCAGCGTGTACAACACGCGAAGCGAGAGGTAGCGCAGCATTCGATTTCGCAGGAGGATAATTTAATCATAGAGGCAGAAGGAAGCGCGCCCAAAAAAGATGCGAGGATCGCAAGAAAAGCTGCTGGCGCGAAGTTTAGCCTTTAACTCGCGACGTCGTCCGACGATCATCCGTAACAGTTTGGATTCGAGCTTACAGACAGGCGTCGACGAGTCGCTGCTTGTCGGAGACCGAGCAGCATTCCGGGCAGAGTTCCTGGCTTCCGGATTGCCGACCACACTGGAGTTGGCAGCCCGAACCAGCAAGAATTGTATATGTGAATCCACTCCTTCACATCCGCGGTTCGTGCCGAGACACAACCACTCCACACGCCGGCTTTGATTGGCGGAGCAATACTGCGTAGCCCCCATATCGCAGGCGAATCGACTTTCATGCCTGGCCTCTTGCCAAGGTACGAAATGAACTCATTGCTCCCATCCTCCGCCCAAGGCCTTATAGACCTGTACGAGGGCCAATAATTCGTTGACCTGAGCTTGTGCCAAGCCGAGTTCGGCGGAGAAATAGTTGGTTTCGTTGGTGAGGACCTCAAGATAGCTAGTAACACCACCGCTGTACCGCATGTGCGAGAGGCGCGATGCGTCCTGCGCGGAAGCAACCAGGAGTTCTTGCTGCTGGCGAAACTCCTGGGTTTTGCGATACGCCACCAGCGAATCGGAAACGTCCCGGAAGGCCCCCTGAATTGTTTGTTGATAGCGGAGTAAGAACTCTTGCTGCCGAGCTTGTGTCAGGCGTACGTTCGATCGCAGCTTCCCTGCAGTGAAGATTGGTTGGGTGAGCGCTCCGCCAAAGTTCCACAATCCCGCGGGACCACTGAATAAACTAGTTAACGCGGAACTTTGATATCCCGCCGTCGCTGTAAGTAAAATCTGCGGAAAATACGCGGCCCGCGCGACTCCGATTTGAGCGTTGGCGGAGATCAACTGTTCTTCGGCCTGGCGGATGTCTGGCCGCCGCTCTAATAAGGAAGAAGGAAGCCCGGCGGGCACCGTGGGAGGATGTTCTTGTTCCGTTAGCTTTCGTCCTCGTGGGACAGCCGCAGGATTGTTCCCAAGAATAGTACTGATGAAATTTTCCTCCTGCTCAATCTGTTGTTCGAGACTGGGGACCTCCGAAGCTGCGGTAAAAACGAGTTGTTCCGCCTGCCGAACATCGAGCATGGAGGTTGAGCCGCCCTGGGCCAGCAGGCTGGTCAATCGCAGGGAATCCCGGCGCGATGCCAGCGTCCGCTGGGAGATCTCAAGCTGCAAGTCAAGCGCGCGAAGCTGGAAGTAACCAGCAGCCAGATTCGCTATCAAGGCGGTGATGACCTCCCGCCGGGCCCATTCGCTCGCCACCAGGTCGGCGCGGGCCGCCTCCGTTGCGCGGCGGTACTTGCCCCAGAAGTCCAAATCCCAGGCGAGGCTCCCACCCACCTGGTTTGCGCTGGTTTCGAATGCAGGTAAAAATTTTGATCGCGGGCTGCGCTGATTTGTAGCTTCGGCATCGCCTGCAATGGTGGGAAACTGATCGGCGCGCGTGATGCCCAACTGCGCCCGAGCTTGCAGAATCCGTGCGGCCGCGATACGCACGTCATAATTCTGTTGCAGCGCAGTCTTGACCAGCTCCTTTAGTTGTTCATCCTGGAAAACCTCCCACCACTTCTCGTCGGCAAGTGATCGGGCTTCGCCCTTGGCTGCTTCCTCCGGCGTGACGCCGCGATAGACGGGAGGAGTGTTGACCACCGGTTTCTTGTAATTGGGCCCGACGGCGCAACCGCACGTCAGACCCACGACCACAAGAAGCACTGCCCGCTTTCCCATCTTAGTCGTCTCCTGCTTCCCGATTTTGCGCGGGACGAGGCATCGCGCTCACAGGAGATACCTTCTTGTTCTCCGCCTTGGAGAATCTCTCCACTACGCAAAACACCGCCGGGACAAAGAAAATGCCCAGCGCGCTCGCCGCCAGCATGCCGCCGATGACCGTGGTGCCCATGATTTGACGGGCCACAGATCCAGCACCCGTGGCGGTCCATAGCGGGATGCACCCGAAAATGAAGGCAAAGGAGGTCATCAATATGGGCCGGAGGCGAAGCCTGGCTCCCGCGAGAGCTGCATCCACGAGAGACTTACCTTTTTCGAATTCGTCCTTTGCGAATTCCACAATCAGGATGGCATTCTTAGCGGCCAAACCAATCAGCATTACCAGCCCAATTTGCGAGTAGATGTCGCTCTCGATTTGCACCATGAAAGGCGGATAGAACGCACTGATCAGCGCGCGTCGAAGCCAAAGAACCGCGAAAGCTCCAAACACCGCGACCGGTGTGCTTAGCAGTACGCTAAAGGGCAATGTCCAACTCTCGTATAACGCCGCGAGAATCAGGAAAACAAACAACAGTGATAATCCGAAGATCACCGACGGCGGCACGCCCTCCTGTGCCTTCTTTTCCTGAAATGACATCCCCAGGTAGTCGTAGCCCATTTCCGACGGCATGGTCTGGGCAAAGACTTGCTCCAGGGCGGCCGTCGCCTGATTCGAACTGTATCCCGGCGCGGCGCTGCCGTTGATTTGCGCACAGCGAAAGAGGTTATAGCGCATGGTGAATTCAGGACCCGGGCGCGGTTCAAACCTTGTAAGCGCCGAGAGCGGCACCATGGTTCCGCCGCGATTCTTTACATAGAACTGGCCCACATTCTCCGCGTTGGTGCGGTACTCGCCCTCTGCCTCGATGTAGACCTGCCACTGCCGGCCAAAACGATTGAAGTAGTTTATGAATAGTCCACCCATAAAAGCCTGAATGGTGCGATACACGTCGGCGATTGCTACTCCCTGCTTGATCACTTTATCGCGGTCGACGTCGATGAACTGCTGCGGGACGCTGCCTAGAAAAGTAGTATTCAAGCTGGCTATCTCCGGGCGCTTCCGGGCTGCAACGAGGAACGCGTTCAGGTTTGAGGTCAGGAATTCCACATCCTTGCCTGCACGGTCCTCAAGAACAAAGGTGAATCCGCCCGAAGTACCAACACCAGGAATGGCCGGAGGGGAAAAGTCGAAAGCAATTCCTTCCGGAAGCTGACTGAGTTCGCGATTCAGGCGCGCTTTGATAACCTGGAACTGCTGCTCCCTGGTTGTCCGATCGTCCCAGGGCTTGAGCGTGACAAAGAAAAAAGCGTTGTAGCTGGTACGCGTGAAGCTGAGCAAACT
>DAIMDJ010000357.1:0-3393 GCA_036725905.1 Terriglobales bacterium | reverse complement strand
AGATAGTTTTACGAATGATGACGGCCGCGGTCAAGCATTTTCTTAATTTATTCGAAAGACGGCTAGAACCGATAAGTGGCGCTAATTGAGTATTAAGCGAGGAGAAGGCCTTTGGGGACGTGGACGCGGTTCTCAGGCCGATCATGATGCGCCCACCAGCCGCGCCAGGCGGACGGGTCTCTGCCGAATGAGGCGCCGGTAATGGTTCGCAGAGCGGCGTAGATTAAGTCTTGGGTTGGTGGTTCGAGAGAATCGTCATCGAGAAGATTCAGGAGTTGGGGAACGGTGGACAGGCGTTGCTCGCTCGTGAGCATGCCCGAGCGAGCAAGGTTAGTTGCGGCGCGCTCGCGAACTTGTTTTGCAGGATCGTGGGCCAGAATTGAAAGGAGAGGACCGATGGATTCTTCGGTGCCCAGCATGGCCAATCCCTCGACGGCCCAGAAACGCGTCTGCTGATTTGAATCGCGAGAGTAGCGAAGGAGCGTGGACAAGACGGTCGCAGGCTCAACCCCGCGATTGCCGAGGGCGCCGAGTCTCCAGAGGGCCAGATAGCGGGCGTCGGGATCGTTATGAATTTGATTGAGAAGCTTTGCAAGGCCCTGAGGCGATTTCATCAGGTTGTTAGCGGCCAGATCGATTTCCACGGCGGCGACGCGCACGCGGGGATCCTGGGAGTCCAAGGCCGCAAGCACAAGGTGGAAAAGACGGTCAGTGTCTGCGAGATGGCCGCGCCAAGAAGCGAGATTCTTGTGGATCAAGCCGAGAGACTGGTCAGGACGTTGGACGGCAAGTTCGAGAAGGCGCTCGGCCTGCTGCTGGGGCGCCAGGTGGCTGATGGCTTCCAAGTCGGCGTTCATAACGCCGGGATTGGACGCGGGCACGAGGCCGAGGGCCTGGGTAGATGCGGGCGCCAGCAGAGTTTTGTTATGGAACCAATGGGCCCCGGGAATTTCAATGCGCGCGACTTGATAGCCGGCGACAGTCGAAAGGGCGGCCAGGAAAATCATCAAGGAAATGTACTTGGGAAAACGATTCGGCGTTGCCGAATTGCGATGACCGGCCCGTTCCACGCGAGGAGCGGGCTGGAGGGCCCCAGGGATGCCTACCGTCGAGTCGTTCATGGGTCGCGCGAGCGCTCCGCATTCGGCGCGCGCTGAAGTGCACGTTAAGCGTGGGGACAGAGGCCAACAATGGTACGCGCGGCCAGCAGCACGGCTTTTTTGTTGGCAAACCCTGTAGCCTCAACACGATTGGGGGCGTTACTGGTACGCAACGCTCGAGCGAATCCCGTACGAAAGAGCAGGCGAGCGACGGGAGGCTACAAAGCTGTGGCTCCGCCAAAACGTTCCGGATCACGAGAGGCATTTCGTAAAACAACACGGGATGCAATCACCACGTCCTGCGAAACTATTCGGGAGTACGCAAGAGGCATCCCGCAGAACCGTCCGCGATACAAACATCGTACCCCGCAGAACCATCCGGGGCGCAAACGGGTGTGCGACTTACAGGTGGAACTTAAGCCGCGCGACGTGCCTCCCAGTAATCTTCAAACTCGCCATTGAGATGGCAGCAGCGGAGAGCCAGGATCGCGTTTGCTCCTCGAACGGTCCAGAACATTCCTGACCTCTTAAGACGGTAAGCGACCACCGTCTTGCATCCGGCTTCGATCACCCCCGAACCAACAAAGAGGTGTTGGCGGCGAAACTTGGGGTATCGCATGCGCTCTGCATTCCGCTCAAAATAGTCCGCCTCGGTGCGAATCTTCTCTATTAGTTCGGGGTTGGAGGATTCGATTGAACGGAGTGCACCAACTAGTTTTTCGATTTTCCCGCGATCCAGAAGGCGCTTCTGGTGGATCTTCATCCAGGCTTTTTGCTTTCCTTCTTCATTGGGGAACAGCCGACGAGCCACCTCCCAAAGATGCTGGCGGGCGTGGTAGAGATCGACAATCTGCGTGGCGCCCGGAAAGTGCAGGCCGACAAGATTCCAAATCCATTCGGCGCCGTCGCCAATCACGACCTTCTGGAGTGCACGACTCCAGCCACGTCCCCAAGCTTCGGCATAGATTCGCCGGCCAAACTCTTCCGCACTCTCGATGGCTCCGGTATACGTGGTGGAATCGGGATCGCGGATTGGATAGCCTTCCTGATCCCACTTCGTCTGGGTGAAGACGCATCCCAGTTTTACTTCCCGAGTATGGGCCGGTTGGCCCGCGCTCTTGCCCTGCCGACCGACCGTCTCTTTCTTCACCACCGGAACTCCCGTCCCATCCAGCTGCACGTACAGGATGCGCATCGGCTCGCCGACAACCACGGGCAGGTCCAACTGGAGGGCTTTGTGGATCTCGGCTTGTTCGCGCTGAGCGATATCGGCTCCGATGGCCTCCGCGGTACGCTCCACGGATTTGGTAGTCACCTCCAGACCGGCCAGAACTCTCCTCTGTTCGCGGCCATGAGCGAAGGGCGCCTCCTGGCCGACGATCGCCTGCATGCGGCGTACCCCGGGAGAGAATTCCGTATTTTCGATATCCAGTTCGACATCGGCGGGCAATTGGCCGACGCCGCAGTGCGCGCATAAATAGTAGGGACGCAAAACTTCCACCAGGCCCACGACGGTCAGCACGGGCTTGCTGCGCCGCTCGCGGTAGTGGGCTTGTTGGCCGCAAGGGCAAGCCAGCGTGCGCCCTTCCTCGGTGGGGGCTGGAAATTCGAGTAGTTGGCTCAACGCCGCGGCACCTGCCCGGTGTAGAGCCGAGCGCATGGCCATCTCGGTCGCTTCCAGATCGAGGCGCCCGGTCTTGCGTCGCTCTTCGAACACCACCCGCAAGAACTCTTCTACTTCGCGCGTGATCTCTTGACGGATCGCTTCGATCGTTTTTTTTTCAGCTCCGTTTCTGACTCCTCCTCGAGAGGCCGCAAACGGCAGATCTCCGTGTTGGTTCCCAGAAACTCACGAGTGAGCTGCTGGAATTTACGGAACTCCTCCACTTCTCGCTCAGCTTTCTGGATCGCCGCAGGAGTGGGCAATGCTTCCGAGATCGTCTTACCATCGACCTTATAGGTGAGCCGGAAATTGGGGCCGTGACCCGGCTGACCAGGTTGATGGCAGTGACACTCTGGCTTACCGCATCGACCCGAGGTGGCGGTGATGCTGCCGGGGCGAAGGTCGCCGAGCTCTGTAAGGCGCCGAGCAATCAGTTCACGTCGCTGTTCTAAATCAGAAAGGGATTGGGGCATACGGTGGCCCTCCTATTCCGAGCGTATAATATACGCAAGGAAATAGCCACCCGAAAAGAATATTAGCCCCTTCTCCCTTCAAAGTCGCCCGCCCGGCGCAAACAGCGGTTTCGCAAAGCCCAGCCCTGAAGCGATCTAAAGGTCTTTAGCTGCATAG
>DAIMDJ010000356.1:1985-3417 GCA_036725905.1 Terriglobales bacterium | reverse complement strand
TCTCTACGAACCGGAACAGGATGCTCTGAAGCTCATCGCGCGGCAGGGCAAATTCTCCCCGGTGCATCGCTTCCAGCGGAGGGCAGAAGACCACCACCAAATACAAGGAGCATCTGTCCGATTGGGGAAAAAGAGGCGGTCGGGGCAAGAAAAACCGAGCTGGCGGCTTGACAAATAGCAATTTCGCATAACAATGGTGCGCCGTGCCTAAACAGGACTACTGCGCAATCCATCCGGCAACCAGATTAGTGTGTCCCCGATGCATCGGTAAGAAGGGCGGGAAATCGACAACGCAGAGACACCGCAGCAAGCTCTCTCGTTGGGGCAAAAAGGGTGGTCGGCCGAAAAAGGGCTAAGTAACAGCTCGTTCAACCGAGGCAGACGGCCATGCTGGCAGAAGGAATTCAGTACCCCGGCTATTTTTGTCTTTTTTACATCCGCAATCGGAAGTTCCGCACTAACGCTCCCACCTCTTTGAGCAATTCGTGTGCGGGGAAAAGCTAATTCAAATCCGAGTTGCGTTTGACTGAAGGCTTCTGTTGCGATGGGGCCACCGCACTAGAACCAGACCTACTGCCATAACGCACGACGGTGTCCTGTGCAATGTCAGTATCGTTCTCACTGGAATCGCTCGCTGAACGCATAACTGGCTGCTTGGAGGAAGCGAGGTTCACTTTACTAGCTGCTGTTGGCGGCGGCGTGAGCTCGGCGGAAAGTTTCGGCAAACGAGTCGCCCTGCTTCCGGCGCGGGACTGACGAGTCACCGGTTTTAACTCGGCAGGAACAATGGCGGCGGGCTTTGTTTCCGAAGGCTGCAGATCGCCCGAGCCCTGTTGCAGAGACGCGGGCAGAGGCGAAAGCCGATGTGCCGACATCCCGAGCAACAAACCTATTGCGATCACGCCCGCGAAGGTGGCGGTTCGCCAAAACATCCTTTCGTTGGTGAAAATCGGGTGGCGCAAAAGCCTGGAATTGCGAACTCTGCGCATGGTGGAACGCGGCACCCCTTGACGCTGCAGCGGCAGCGCAAATGGGGCGGAAGTTCGAGCATCGTAAATCGGCTGCTGCTGCTCCGCAGGCCCCATGGTTTCACGCGCCTTTTCCTCTGCGGAGATGGGCTGCCAGATCGGCCAATCGGAAACAGGCCGCGATTTCGATGAAGGCTCTTTTTCGCGCATGGATTGTTGCGCGGCAACTTCTTCTCCGGAGAGCAATTCCGAGCCGGAAGACGGGATCGAAACCTGCGCGATGGATTCAGCCGCCAGTTCCACACTCTCAGGGGAGCCTGGACCGGGCGATTGTTCGAATGAAGGGTCGTGCACTTCCTCGGAGAGAAGTGGGTGAGACCCAGCATCTTCCATTTCTACGGTCTGAGTTTGCATTTCGAGATCGTCTGGGCCAGACAAAAACACTTGTGGTTCCTCGACAGCGG
>DAIMDJ010000356.1:0-1885 GCA_036725905.1 Terriglobales bacterium | reverse complement strand
TGCATTTCGAGATCGTCTGGGCCAGACAAAAACACTTGTGGTTCCTCGACAGCGGGCGTCGCCTGCAGATCTTCCGCCCGCAGTTCTGAAACCTGTGCTTCCTGAACGTAGCCGCTTTCGGCTAAGACCGGTTCAGCGTCTCTGGGCGCGTCGGAAATCTCTCCAGCTGCGCCCTCTCCCAACTGAGATTCGGCGGAAATCAATTCTGGTTCTACCGCGCGCGAATCAACTTCTGTCTGCGGAAACACCGGTTCTGAAGCTGATGCAGAAATCATTTGAGGTTGCTGTTCCTCAGATTGTTGGTTCAGGGAAACGGGCTGCAGCTCGGCTGCAGCGTGCTCAGGCTCAGAGATCATCGCGCGAGCATTTTCGTTTATCAGGGGCTGCGATTCCAGATCACTTATGGGCGTAGCGCTAAATTCGGCCGCTTCAACGCGCGGGGCCTCCATACCAAAGCTATGACGAGGAAGACTCTCGATTTGCTCGCTGACGGCGCGCGCCTCAGAACCTACCGTCTCGCTTTCTTCAATGTTCATCTGCGGGATAAATGGAATCGCAGTGATCGGTTGCACCCCGCCAGTAATCGCTCCCGGCATCACAAAAGCGCACGCATCCTGAACGCTCGTCGCGCGTTGCAGAGCTTCCTCCGCGTCACATTCTTCGATTGTGATTTCCAGGTCCGCAGGCTGCGGGGAGGTCTTCCCTGGCGATTCGGTTTGCACTTCGAAACCGCGTGACCGCAGACTTTCGACTAACTCGTGGGCTTCTTCCGGAAATCGAGTGATGATGCGTGCTAGCGCCATGGGGACCTCGAACACGCTGACTGGAGCGATGTTTCGCCCGCCGGATGTCGGCTGTCCGCAAGCAGTTGGATGCGCTTGCAGGAACTACAGTTTACCTCAGGTCCAGCATGAATCCGAAGCCATAAATCCGAAACAAAGACAAATCCGAAGCAAATCGGACGGACCTCGGGGCACATGAAAATCTTTGCACAGTGACAAGGATTCTTCTATGCAGGGAACCAGTAACTAACGATAGCTCTCCAGCACCTTCGTGGCGCGATTTAGCGCGGCTGCAAGGGCGGAGATTTGCTCTCGGGTGCGATCTACATCGTGCCTGTCGATAGCCTCGTTGACACCGGGGATCACCACCGCTGCATACCCGGTATATTGCCCCGGCGCATAGATAGCGTGGTGAAACCAGGGACGATTCGGCAAGCCGTCGGGAATCAATAGAGCGCGCTCGGCCTGGCGTAGAGCCTGATTGAGGCTGGCAGGATCTTTCGGTGGATTCTTTCCACGTTCGAACACCTTCGCCGCTGCCTGCTCGAAATGATGTGCCGCATCAGTGGCTTCTTTGAAATCAGGTGGCTGGCTGCCGAAATCTTTTCCCGCTTTCTTCTTTGCAGCTTCGATGTACGCCGTGATCTCCTTCGCGTACTCTTCGTAATCATAGGGAAGAACATCGGCGTCGGCCATACGAATCGCCTCAATCCCGTATACGCGCGCCATCTCTTGCTCATATGTGAAATCGGGATCGCCGAATTTCTTAAACCAGGCAAAGTTGTCGAACACGGAATGATAAACGCCATACGACCCGGTGGAACTTACGTCAGTGGATGGCACGCCCAGGTGCTGAAGAAAGACGGTGTAATCGGAACCGCTGCCCAGATCTCCAACCGGCACATCAGACTTTCCTTGTGCCGCCGGCAGACGACCGGTATCGCCAATAGCTTCCGTAGGCGCCTGCGCGTTCTCTGCGCCAGGCTGATTGGCTTTTCGCCATTCGTCGTACAACATTCCACCCTTCGGGCTCGGCACGACCTTAGTAACGTCGCGCAAAAATTGCTTGAGGCTGGGAACCGATGAAGCGCCGAACTTCGCGC
>DAIMDJ010000355.1:0-3417 GCA_036725905.1 Terriglobales bacterium | reverse complement strand
GAGACCATGTTCAGATCATTCCAGCCATCGTATGCCCAGAGTGCGGCCACCAATGCGGCCATAAATCCTGCCATTCCGCCTGCCGCGCCGGAATACGTTCCAGCGAAATTCCGCCACGTTCCTGAAGCATATGTAAAGCCGATGAACACAATCCCGAGAATGATTCCAATTTTCAGCACTGTGAACACAAGCTGAAATTCCCCAGCCTTTTTAACTCCGAGGTAGTTGAGAAGAGAAATGAGAACCGCGGCGGCAATCGCAAGAAGCTGCCCGTAGGTGACATGAAACGGGACAGAGATTAAGTTCCTGGACAGGAAACTGAGCGCGGAGAAATTCCCCAGGACGCGCACGAATCCGGTGGCCAGCGTAGCGATCGAAGCGGGCTTAGCAATCAGAAACCATGTCCAGGCATACAGAAATCCGGCCAGCGGACCATAACCATCACGGACGTAAACGTACTCGCCTCCCGCTTGCGGCTTCATGGCGCCCAGCTCGGCATAGGTGAGTGCGCCAAAAAACGAAAGCAAACCGCCAACGAACCACGCAAGGTAAACAAGTTTGGCGGATCCCACGGCCTGCATCATCTCCGCAGGAACGAGAAAAATGCCGCTTCCAATGACGGTGCCGACCACGACGGCAGTTGCATGGCTCAGGCGAAGATCACGGGCCAGCTCCGGACGGGCTTCGGTCGTTTGTGGTTTGGTGGCCATGGAAGGAGCGAAAAGTATAGTGGAAAATTTGGCGATTTTGCTCAGACAGGGTGAGGATTTAAGTGAGGAGAAAGATCGCTCCTCAAATGTTCATCCATCACATCTTCTTTGCGGTCTTTGCGATACCGGTTGCGGGCTTTGCGGTTAAAAGCTGTTGTTCGGGGGGCAGATGCGGAATCGGGATCTCACTCCGGAGATCATCGGGGCAGCAATCAAAATTCATCGCAAGCTGGGACCCGGACTGCTAGAGTCAGCTTATGAGGCTTGCCTCACGTACGAACTCGAAAGACTAGGATTGCGGGTGGAACGGCAAAGGGCGGTTCCACTTGTCTACGAATCAGTGAAACTCGACTGTGGCTTTCGGGCCGATCTCGTCGTAGAAGGGCGAGTGGCTGTTGAACTCAAGTGCAAAGAGGCTCTTCACCCAGTGGACGAGGCGCAATTACTGTCCCACCTTCGCCTGCTGAATATTCCGGTAGGGCTTCTCATCAATTTTCATGTGGCGCTGCTGAGAGATGGTATTAGGCGAATGGTGAACAACTATGTTGAGCCCGTTGACGAGAGCTCGTAACCGCAAAGGACGCAAAGGTATCGCTAAGGTCGCAAAGAAGATGTGACCAATGAACACCTTCGCGTGTGTTCAGTGCCCTGTGATTAAAGATTTTGAGTTGGGAGTTGATCTGTGCTACCCGGAGAACGGAAAACTGCGCTTGCCGCATACCCGACCCCAAACGTCACCACGGTCCCAATCATCACGTACCAAGTCCATGGCACGCGCGTCCACAGCCAGATATAAAGTTCGACTGCAAACCCGCACAGCATCCCCAGCATCGCTCCATTCTGATTCGCACGCCGCGTCAGCACTCCTAACAAGAACACGCCGAGCAATGCGCCGTATGCGACTGAGGCGATCTGCAATCCCACTTCGACCACTCGCCCAACTTTGTGTAACGACAGCACTGCCAACCCAAACAACACGAGCGCCCACACGACAGTTGCGATTCGCGAAATCTGCAAGCGCCGCCGTTCGTCCGTACTCGGGCTGTGCCTTAAATAAAAATCGAAAACCGAGCTGGACGACAGAGAGTTCAGAGCCGCGCTCAGGTTCGACATAGCCGCCGCAAGAATTGCTGCGATGAGCAATCCCGAGATGCCGTGCGGCATGTGGCTGACGATGAACTGCGGATAAATTCTGTCTGGCTTCCCGAAGCTGGCGGACGGCGCGCGATAGAACGCATAGAGCATGACTCCGACGGTCAGAAACAGCGCGAACTGAAATAGAATTGCAATGCCGCTTGATAGCAGAGCCGCGACCGACTGCCGCTGATTGCGCGCCGCCAGCAGCCTCTGGACAATCAACTGATCCGTCCCGTGACTTGCGGTCGTGAGAAAAGCGCCGCCGATCAGCCCCGCCCAGAAGGTGTACGGCTTCCAGAAATTCAGGCTGAAATCGAACGCGTGAAATTTTCCGGCTGCGGCGGCCACGTTCTGGATCGCGATCCATCCGCCGGGCACAAGGTGAATGATCGTGAACAGCCCAACCAATGTTCCTCCAACATAGATCACGGTCTGCACCACATCGGTCCAGATAACAGCGGCCAGTCCGCCTTCAAACGTGTAGATCAGCGTCAGCGCCGTAATGATCGCGATGGACGCAATCTCGCCCGTGCCGAGCGCAATGCCAACCACAATCGAAACCGCGTACACGCGCACACCTTCAGCGGCAGCGCGCGTAATCAGAAATAATCCCGCCGTCAGGGAACGTAGGTTTCGCCCGAACCGCCGCTCGATCAGCTCGTATGCGGTGTAGAGATCGCCTCGAAAATAATGCGGCAGCAGAACAAAACTGATGATGACCCGCCCGGCCAAATACCCGAGCACCACCTGCAGAAAAGTAAAGTTGGTGTCGTAGGCCAGCCCCGGAATACTGATGATGGTGAGCGTGCTGGTTTCGGCGGCGACGATTGACAGCGCGATCGCCCACCACGGAATGCTTCGATCAGCCAGGAAGTAGTCCCGCAACGAGCGCTGCCGCTTGCGAAAGCGCAGGCCGAACAAAGTAATTCCCGCGAGGTACAGCGCGATAATTGCGAAATCAAACTTGTCCAGGCCCATTGTTTATGTGGCGCGGGCGCCCCCGCCCGCGAGCGGGATTGCTTTCCTGAGAGTACCGGGTTTATACGGTTCCGCGACGCGCGTATGCGATCAGGTATCTACGTCGTAAATCCGATCTTCTGAATCCGGCTGTGATAGAACCGTCTGTGATAGAACAACGCTCGATGATTTTCCTTGGCATCGACGGTGGCGCGACCAAGACTTCTTGCCTGGCTGGCGATGAGAAATCGGTCCTCGGCAGCGGTGCTTCGGGCTCGAGCAACCTTATCCGTGTTGGAGAAGCTCAAGCCCGCGAATCTTTGACTACCGCTATCCACCAGGCATGCGCTGCAGCCCGCGTAAGTCCTGCTCAGATTCATAAAACATGCGTAGGACTAGCCGGTGCTGCGCGGCCGGAAATCAGTTCAGCCGCTCGGCGAGTGATGTTGGAGATCGTAGGCGGCGAAGTGCAAATCGTTGGAGACACGATCATCGCTCTCGAAGCCGCCTTCGGTCGAGGACCCGGAGTGGTGGTGATCGCAGGCACAGGATCGATCGCTTACGGGCGTAACGCCGCAGGTCAGACTGCGCGCGCCGGAGGCTGGGGATTCGC
>DAIMDJ010000354.1:0-3435 GCA_036725905.1 Terriglobales bacterium | reverse complement strand
GGCAAGGCCATCACTGAAGACCTGGGCATCAAGCTGGAGAACGTGCAGATCCAGGACCTCGGCCAGGCCAAGAAGGTGACTGTCGATAAGGACAACACCACGCTGGTTGAAGGCAAGGGCAAGCACTCCGAGATCGAAGGCCGCGTGAAAGAGATTCGCAGCCAGATCGACAAGACCACCAGTGACTACGACCGCGAGAAGCTGCAAGAGCGGTTGGCGAAGCTGGTTGGCGGAGTGGCAATAATTAAGGTAGGCGCGGCGACCGAGACCGAGATGAAGGAAAAGAAAGCTCGTGTCGAGGACGCAATGCATGCAACCCGCGCAGCCGTCGAGGAAGGCATTGTCCCCGGCGGAGGTGTGGCGCTGAGCCGCTGCGTCGGCGCGCTCGACAAGTTGAAGGTCGAGGGCGATGAGCAGATCGGCATCAACGTGGTGAAGCGCGCCCTGGTCGAGCCGTTGCGTCAGATCGCCGAGAACTCCGGCGAAGAAGGCGCAATCGTGCTGGGCAAGGTGAATGACTCGAAGGACAACAACTTCGGGTACAACGCTCTGACCGGCGACTATGAAGACCTGGTCAAGGCGGGCGTGCTCGATCCGACTAAAGTGGTGCGTACGGCGCTGCAGAATGCCGGCTCGATCGCGTCACTGATGCTCACCACCGAAGCCCTGGTAGCGGAGATCCCAGAAGAGAAGAAGGGTGCTCCGATGCCGGGTGGACATGGCGGCGGCATGGGAGACATGTACTAAGAAGCTGTCAGCTATCAGCCGTCAGCTTTCAGCAAAGGCCCTGCCGGAAACGGCGGGGCTTTTTTATTTGAATCTGGATGGCCCACGCGGGGACGGCCGCCCTCGGCTGTCCTGGGCATAGTCAAAGGGCGGTCTGGCGGAGTGCAGCTCTTAGCAAAGTCTCTGTTCCAATTCGGGAAGGCAATAACACAGATTGCGAATTGAGTTTCGTCTGACTGAATGGTGCGAACTAGAATACCATTCACGGGCAAGCGTTTGGAGCGTGTTGCCAGTGGGTACTGGACGCTGTCCGTCAAACAGTCGAGTGGCCTATCAGCCACTAGGGTTCGAGTCCCTCTCCCTCCACGCGTCACTCGACGACTTCATTTATTCTTGACTTCGCTTTTCATTGCGCTATCCTTGTATTGACGGACAGCGTCCACTACTAATCGCTTGGCAAGCTTGCCCAGTAATTAAGGCAATAAGATTTACGGAAGCCCCGCTCGTGATAGCGGGGCTTTTGTTTCTGGGCACCACTTTGGGACGGCACGACTTCATTCCGTGCCGAAAAAGCGGCCAACAATAACTTCGCCGCCGAGCGATACTCGGCCGGGACGGGTCGGAGACCCATCCCCACACAACCCACGGCGATGCACGAGCGAGGACGCTCGCGCCTACATCTTTGTGCTCGCCGCCACGCTACAATTGCCGGACTATGGCAGATTGGGCGAGGCGTCTGGGACTCAGCCGCGAGGCTCTCATCAACTCGGCGCGGACGGCAGTTGCTACGGTTGCGTCTCTGCTCTTGGCGCGCAGCCTGAAGCTGCCGGAATTTTATTGGGCGCCGATTTCGACGATTGTGATCCTGCTCTCCACTATTAATCCGCTGACGCTCGCCTGGCAGCGCTTTGCGGGGACAGCTTTGGGCGCGGCGCTGGGCGCGCTGATCGCGACGTTTTTCAGCTCCAACTGGATAGTCTACGGCGCCGGCATTTTTGCTTGCGGAATCGTTTGCTCGTTCTTGCGCGTGGGCAGCGCTTATCGTTTTGCCGCGATTACGCTGAGCATCGTCCTGCTGGTCGCACATGAACGCGCGCCCTGGATCGTCGCGTCTCACCGGTTCGTGGAAGTGTCGCTGGGAATCGCCGTGGCGCTGCTGGCCGCGGAGGTGTGGCGGGTGCCGGGGGCGAAGGCGGGCTAGAGCTGGCGACCGGTCGCTGTCTGCCCGGCGGCAAGGAAGGTCTTCGGGTACTTGCCTTCGCCGCACAGTTTGAAAGAGCCGAAATCTTTATACCAACGTCCTTCAGGCGCATTCGGCTTCGATTCGATCCAGATGCGAAGCTGGTTCAGGTCTTCGAGGTTGATGCTGCGATCACGCATTCGTTCGATGAGGTGATCACGAATGCCAACGGGCAGCCGTGACCAGGTTTCTATCTGCGGCATTACTCACCGAAGACGAATCGTCCCAACTCGTTGCCCAATTCTTTGGTCTCTGCGGGATCGTTCGATGAGCGAAAGCGCTCGGCCAGCTCGAAGAAAGCCTTCTCTTTTTGCTTTTGGGCTTCGATGCCCTCCTCAATAAGCTCTACGAGGACGCGGTTGTCGCTCAGGCGGCGGCGCTTCGCGAGCCTATCAACCTGCCTGGCGACTTGAACTGGAAGGCTCACGCTACGACGGACGTGTTTGCTTGCAGGCATGGCACCAGTATACACCATTGTGGTGCATAGAGATAGCAGGCATCGACTCTCCTCGAAATCCGCCGGGTACCTGGCGTGGAAAAGAATTCTGCAGGTCGAGCGGGGATAAAAAGCGGCGTCCTCGCTCGCTGAGGCATTCCGTTCGAAAGAATCCCTCAATGTGGTGCGAGATCCTTCGCCGGTGAAGCCGGCTTGGGCTCCGGTGTATGACTGTCCCAGTTCCCTCCGCAAAGTTGATCAACTTCGTAGGTGTAGCTGTCCTTCAGTGGGACCTGGGCCGCTAAAAACGGCCAGTAGCTGCTGGGGCGCTTACCTTCGATTTGTACGTAGAAGGCGACCAGCGTAAGGGGTTTATATTTGAAGAAAAGATCAAATGATGCGGTGTTTTCTACACCTTCAGTATAATGATCGGCCACGTCGTGGGAGACCGAGCCGCCATTGCCGGTGTAGAAATACTTCAGTAAGCTTACCTTACCCGGAGAAACGGCTTTGGGATCAGATGCGTCGGTTGGAAAAAGCCCATTCTCCTTCAAAGGTACCAGCCAACCCGTGACCGTGGCTTTTTCGACGTCAAACGGACTCTTGCCCGGATTGTTGACCTTCACCTGAAGGCTCGCCTCACAGATTTTAGTAACCCTTTTAGTACCCGGTACGGCCACCCAGTGGAGTTCGGAGCTGACCCCCACCTTGGTTTCCAGGCCTGGCGCGACAGTTTGTTTAAACCCAACCCATGCCCAAGCACCTGCTACGGTTAGAGCGGCGATCTGAAATAGCTTGCTGCCCGTGTCTGCCCATTTGTGAATCCACGATTTTTTCTCCTGAGCTGCCACTACCTGCATGGCTTGGGGCCCGCCTGTGCCGGAACGCCCTCCTTCACTCATATCGGCAATCCTCGCGTTGTCAGCCGACGGTGTAGGTGATGTTTCGCTAGGAGACATACTGAATACCTCCGATCAGTGGCGAGCTTCCCCATCCTTTCTCGGCGGAAGATATACCGGAGGGCCAGGGGCCC
>DAIMDJ010000353.1:0-3436 GCA_036725905.1 Terriglobales bacterium | reverse complement strand
CTGCTGCTGGTGGGATTAGGTGAGGGCTTCCGCTCCGGCAATCGCAAGCAGTTTGATGACCTCGGCGAGAACGTTATGTTCATCTGGGGAGGCCGTGCGCCTGCGATGAATGGCAGCTTCACCGGGCTTCGGCAGTATTACCTGACTTACAAGGACTACTTAGACATTTTGCGTGACGCGACGGATGTAAGAGTTGCCGCTCCGGTAATCTCACGCGCCGATGTTCGCGCCGTCAGCGATTTTTACAATAGCAGCGGCCAGCTTATGGGGGTTCCCGCCAGCTTCAACGAAATTCGTTATTTACCGATTGAGGATGGCCGCTGGCTCAACGAACTCGACGACACGCAAAAGCGTGCGGTTGTCGTGCTCGGTGACGAAGCGCGCCGCGTGCTATTCCCCGGACGGCCTTCAGTCGGGAGCACGATCCTGCTGAACGGGGTGCGGTTCCAGGTTATCGGGACGCTGAAGCGAATCGGCCACGGCGATAACAACACGTTGAACCTGCGGATTTTCGTCCCATTTAATACCATGAAGATGAATTTCCGGCCCCTCAATGTAGGGGGAACGAACGAGGCGATTAGTTTCATCAATTATCAGCCGAGGAGCCGGGATCTTCACGACGCCGCCAAGCTCGAAGTTCACAAAATCGTGGCGCGCAATCATAACTTCGACTACGACGCTCCTGAGGCTTTCGATGAATGGGACACCATAAAAACCGTGGATCAGATCGGGAAGATTTTTGATGCGATGAATCTTTTCTTGGGCAGCGTTGGTTTAGTGACATTGGCTCTGGGCGCAATCGGGATTATTAACATTATGCTTGTCGCGGTGGCCGATCGTACCCATGAAATCGGATTGCGCAAGGCCCTTGGCGCCACTAAAGGCAACATCATGTTCCAATTTTTTATCGAGGGCGCATTTCTGACATTGTTGAGTGGAGGAATCGGGATGGGCGGTGCGGCGGCTTTGATGGCGGCGCTCGGCACACTTCCGCAGCCTCCCGGATTCGACACCCCGAAGCTGGTGCCGATGACGGCGGCTTTGGCCATTACATCGCTCGCCTTTTCCGGAGTGGTGGCGGGTTTATATCCTGCGCGCAAAGCTGCGGACTTGCAACCCGTGGAAGCGCTACGCAGGGAGTAAGCATGAAACGCGATCTTCTCGAACAAGCTTATGCCGCCATGCGGCACGACATGCGCAAGACCGTGCTCACCATGTTCGGCATGGCCTGGGGCATTGCCACGGTAGTTCTTCTGCTTGCTTATGGCGAAGGCTTTGCCCGCGCCATCCAAACCATTTTTGAAAGCTTCGGCGCCACTGCCGTCGGGGTTTTCCCGGGGCGCACTTCGCAGCAGGCTGGCGGAAACAAGGCCGGAGTGCAGATCCGCTTTACCAATGACGATGTAGAAATGCTGCGCAATGTGGTGCCGTTGGTGCGCCACATTTCCCGTCAATCGCAATTGCAATCCACTGTGCAAAACGGTAATCGTTTTTTCAGTTTCCCCGTGTACGGCACGGATGCGAACATTCGAGACATTTGGAACCTGGATATGGAATCAGGCCGTTTCTTGAACGATCAGGACAATTTCAGCCACGGCCTTTATGCCGTGATTGGCTCAGAGGCAAAAGATAAATTGTTCTCTGGGATTCCGCCAGTTGGTGAGACCATTCGCATAAACGGCGTGAGTTTTCAAGTTGTTGGCGTGATCAAGCCGCGTATGCAAGAGGGGGACAACGACGAGAATCGCAGCGTCTATGTGCCCTTCAGCTCCTTTGACGTTCTCCACGACAATCATTACATCGACGGCATCTGGCTCGACTCACAGGGAATGGATCATCAAAAGCTGACCAAAACCATTCGTGATTCCCTGGCTACGGCCCACAGCTTCAAGCCGGATGATGAGCGCGCGGTCTTTGTCTTCGACGCGCAGAAGCAGCTCTCACAATTTGGGATCATTTCGCTAGGTCTGAAGATTTTGCTGGCGTTTATTGGCACGATTACTCTTGGTATTGGCGGGATAGGACTAATGAACATTATGCTTGTCTCGGTCACTCAGCGTACGCGCGAAATCGGCGTCGAGAAGGCTCTGGGCGCGCGCAAACGTGACATTCTCTTTCAATTCCTGGCGGAAGCGCTGGTGATCACCGCCGTAGGCGGAGTTTTCGGTATTTTGCTTTCCTATGCGGTTTCACTTTCAGTCGGACGTCTGACCCTTTATAGCGCTCTCGCCAAACACGCCGAAGCCGCCGACATCACTTTGGTCGTCGCGCCGAAAATATTGCTGATCGCTACCTCCATTCTCGCGCTGGTTGGAGTTGTGAGCGGAATGTTCCCCGCGGTGAGGGCGGCGAATCTGGATCCGATTGAGGCGCTGAGGTACGAATAGCGGCGCGTGCACCGTTGCAGGATCGCTGCCTGGCCCAGCTAGCGACTGGTTCGCTGCGCTCAAGACAAGGCGGGGTCGGAAGCTTATGAGCCACATCTGCGTTACTTGCGGAACACAATATCCAAACCCAAATGAGCCTCCGCGGAACTGTCCCATTTGTGAAGATGAACGCCAGTATGTGGGGCCACTGGGACAGAAATGGATCGCGCTGCCCGAGTTGCAGAAGACGCATCGCAACGTCTTCTTTGAAGAGGGCGAAAATCTCTGGGGAATTCACACTGAACCTAATTTTGCCATCGGACAGCGGGCACTGCTGCTGCAAACGCAATATGGCGGGATTCTCTGGGACTGCCTCAGCTTGATTGACGCCAGCACTTTTGACCTTGTGAAGGCGCTCGGCGGGTTGTCAGCCATCGCGATTTCGCATCCTCACTACTACACAAGCATGGTGGAGTGGAGCCGAGCATTCGGCGGCATACCGATCTATCTCCATGAAGCCGATCGTGAATGGGTGCAGCATCATGATTCCGCTATTGTGTTCTGGAGTGGCGAGAAGCATTCCCTGAATGACGATCTCACTCTTATTCGGGTTGGCGGCCACTTCAGCGGATTTCAGGTGCTGCACTGGGCCTCCGGAGAACGCGGCAGGGGTGCGCTGATGACGGGCGACATGCCGCAGGTCTGCCCAGATCGCAAATACCTCAGCTTCATGTACAGCTACCCGAATTTCATTCCTGTAGACGGCGCGACTGTGCGCGACATCGTGATGAAACTTGAGCCTTACCAGTTTGCGAAACTATATGGCGCATGGCCAAAGTTCGTTGTGGAGGGCGATCCGAAGATCGCACTGAGGCGCTCGGCTGAGCGTTATCTGCGTGCCATCGGCGATCTTAAGCCTTTAGGCGCCCAGCATTCTCCCGTCGCTTAAGTCGCATGCGAATGGGGGCCACTTGCGGCTTTACGCCGCGTGTTTGTATTTGCTCCTGTCGGGACGCTTCTGCACATCCGAGAGCCCCCGCTTCAGTCCGGAACTGAAATCGACAGATTCG
>DAIMDJ010000352.1:0-3440 GCA_036725905.1 Terriglobales bacterium | reverse complement strand
CCTGGCATTCCCATTACGATCTGGGAGCCGCAGGTTCACCTCACGCTGATTGAATCGAATCAGAAGAAAACCACCTTCCTGAAGGAAGTTGCCCGCGCCATTACATTGACGAATATCGATATTGTGAGTACCCGCGCTGAAGACTTTTTCGGGCAAGCCGACATCGTGATCCTGCGCGCCGTCGAGCGCTTCGAGGCCATCTTGCCGATCGCTGCCCGCCTCGTTGTCTCCGGGGGCGTCCTGGCGCTGCTCGTTGGCGAACGTCAGCTCCAGTCCGCACGTCAAGTTGGGAACGTGTTCCGCTGGTCAGAGCCGCTCCAAATCCCACTGTCTAGTAAGCGTGTCCTACTGCTTGGAGATAAAGAACCATGTTGATCAAGTGCCAAGTTTCTACACCAGTGGGATAAGACTACTGGAACACTGTCGGCGCGCTGGAGAATTGGCCATGCTGTTAACGGTAAGTGGGACAAAAGTCGCCGTCTAACAAGATATTTGCACGTATTAGGATCGGCGAGTGGGCACGGAGCATGACTCCATCCGATGTTCCACGTGGAATGTTGCGCGAGCAGCGAAATTAGCGGAACCATGCGGGCCAAGGTAAAGTGCATTCCTTAAATTATGCGAATGTTCCATGTGGAACATCTGGTCGGACCGAGTTTCTTACGAACACCTTGGCACAGTCCACGTTTCCTCGATGTTCCACGTGGAACACTGTGGAAACATCAGCCAAAATGAACGCCTAACCTCATTCCTCTCCAACAAAATGTACTAATAACTCCCTGCACTGAAATCTGGCATTGCTTTCGCGGAATGATTGGAAGTATCCTGCGCTCACTCTGCATTCTCCTAAAAATTAGATGGGACGCGTCATCGCCGTAGCCAATCAGAAAGGTGGCGTCGGGAAGACTACGACTGCCATCAACTTGGCCTCCTCCTTCGCCGCCTGCGAAGTGAATACGCTGCTGGTTGACTGCGATCCGCAGTCGAACGCGACCAGCGGCCTCGGCCTGGTCAAAGACCCGGAACGACTGAATACATACCATCTGCTGGTTGGGGCCACCTCGGCCGAAGAGGCGGTGCAAGCTACTGCTCTCGAACAGCTATGGCTGATTCCGGCGCACAAGAACCTGATCGGTGCAAACCTCGAGCTGGTGGAAACGGAGCGGCGGGAATTTCGCTTGCGTGATGCGCTTGCGCCGCTCTACGCACGCTATCAGTTTGTCGTGCTCGATTGTCCGCCGGCTCTCGATCTGCTCACGCTGAACGCGCTTGTGGCAGCCGATGCGGTCCTTATTCCTATGCAGGCGGAGTACTTTGCGCTCGAGGGCATCAGCGAACTGTTGGATACGATTGAGCGCATTCGCGGGAGCTTCAATCCCGATTTGGGAATTGAGGGCGTAGTGCTCACGATGTTTGACGAGCGCACGAACCTGGCGCAGCAAGTAACGGCGGAGTTGAAACGCTTTTTTGGCGAAAAGCTATGTGCCACGACCATACCGCGCAATATCCGGCTTGCGGAGGCGCCTAGCCATGGGAAACCGGCGCTGCTCTACGATCCGCGGTCGAAGGGCGCGGAGAGCTATATCCGGCTGGCCAAGGAGATCATTGCGCACGGGATACCCGCGCAGGAGCCGATTGCGGATTCGGCTGATCCAGGACTACATGTTCCGGCAACGGATGATGTCGTAGCGGTGGGGCTCGCGATGACCGAGGCAGTATCGGGCCAAACCTTTGGCCCGACCGAAGTTGTCGCGCCGAACTCAGCGGATGAGCAAGCTGCCGTCGTTGCGGGTGAGGCCGAAGCACAAGTTTCGCAAGAGCAATCCGGCAATGTAGAGGAGATCCCGACAACCGCGGAGATGGACAAGAGCGCTTAGATCGATATCCATCGATGTATAAGATTGATAACAGTCAATATAGTGCCAGGCATCAGGGAGAATTCCCTTTTAGGTTCGTTGTTATGGCGGCGAAGATGGGGTCCTTCGACTCCGCAGGAAGTTCGCTTCGCGAACTTCGTGCTGCGCTCAGGATGACAACGTCTGGAGAGTGATGGCAAAGTTCGAGAGCTCATAATGACAAAATCGGAGAGACGATGACGATAACAGCAGAGAATGTGGTGGTTCCGAGCGCGGCGCCGGATAAGCGAAGAGCCTTGGGACGGGGGTTGGAATCTTTGCTGCCTGGCGGGGCGCGCGTAGCCAGCAGCGCAGCTATGGCTCCTGTCAGCACAGTTGCACCGGACGGAGCCAGGCCCGCGGTGCTGCCGGAGGTGCAGGCGGCTGCCGCGGCGAGCGGCAGCAGAGTTATGCAGGTGCCGCTCGATCAGATCGACGAAAATCCTTACCAGACGCGGCAGCGCTTCGATAACCAGGGGCTGCAGGAGCTGGCGGATTCGATCCGCGCGAACGGAGTCGTGCAGCCGGTCGTGGTCAGGGCAACGCCAGCCGGACGTTTTGTCCTCATTCTCGGGGAGCGGCGCTGCCGGGCATCGAAGCTGGCGGGAAAGCCGACGATCCCCGCGATCGTGCGCAGCGTCTCTGACCAGCAGGCGGCCGAAATGACGGTCGTGGAAAACCTGCAGCGCCAGGACCTGAACTGCCTGGAGCAGGCGAACGCATTCGCGCGGCTGAGCAGGGAATTCGGCCTCACGCAGGAGCAGATCGGGCAACGAACCGGCATGGCGCGCGAGTCGGTCTCGAATTACATGCGGCTGCTGAAGCTGCCGCCCATGGTGCAGCACTATCTTGGAGAAGGCAAGCTGGGGTTCAGCGAAGCGCGTGTGCTGCTGCAACTGACAGACCCGGAGCTGATCCTGAGAATTGCCGATGAAGCCGTGCGCAAGCAGATGTCCGTGCTGCAATTGAAAGACCTGGTCGACCACACCAACAATCCGATGCCAAAAGATCCGGCGGCAGGCGCAGCGCGCTGGCAGGATCCCAATGTGCGCGAGATTCAAATGCAGATGGAGCGGACACTTGGCGTCCGGGTGCGGATCAATGACCGAAACGGCAAGGGGAAAATTGTGATCGAGTACGCGACGCTGGAGGATTTTGACCGGGTGGTGGAAACGCTAAAGGGCAGTGGTTAGTGTGTAGTGATTGGTAGTCCGTGGGGCAGCTTGCCGGCTGCCCTTTCCTGTTGCTCCTTTCCTTCACGAGGTTCCTCGGATGTTAAGAACCAAATAAGTTAACGTGGGAGAAGATGCCCGGTTTCGTGACGCTCGAAGCGTTTCCAGGTCGCGATTCAAGATTAACTGCGGGTGAAGTGGGACTTTTCTCTTCTGGCAGTCCGAGCGGCGGAAGTGAGCCGACGATCTTCACGGCTTCAAGGCTGACGGTGATGACCTGGCCGATGAGCCGCAGGATGTACTGCGGATCATCTTCACGATGATGTTGTCGCGGGGATAGCCCTTGTCGAGCTTGCGCTCGACTTCACGGGCA
>DAIMDJ010000351.1:0-3451 GCA_036725905.1 Terriglobales bacterium | reverse complement strand
CGAGGTTCTCAGCTCGCCGTGAAACGGATCGTATTGCAGCGTGCCGCCCATGATGAATGGCCGCCCGTCCGGCAACACGACCATGCCGTTACAGAACATGTCCCAGGCCACCGGTTGAGTGCTGATGGTATTGGCCTGAGGATCCCAGATGGCGGCCTGGTAATTTGTGTTGCCGGCAACGTTTCCCGAGCCGGAGACCACCAATACCTTGCCCGTGTGCAACAGCGCGACGTGCACGGGATTGATCGGCATGGCATAGGGCAGGGTTGTCCATTGCCCTTGTACGTTTGGCTGAGCCACGGACGTGGTGGTCAAAAGAAAAAGTGCTACAAGAGCGAAGGCGAAGATTCTCCCCGCGCACACAGCAAATCTGTCTTCCATGAGACACCTCGTGTGACCGAAGTAGTGCTGTGGCAACTAGGAACGAATAATCAAGGGGAGGTGTACGCGAAGCTCGAAGTGGCCACTAGGAGCGTTGAGTACTCCCAAAAATATGGCGAGACTTTATAGGGGAGCTGGCGTGCTGTCAAGATGCAGCGCGTTGCACACAGGTCGCACAGAAATGCAACGTGCGGCAAGCGGCGGGGCCAAGCTCGAGAACTGAGCCCATCGCAGTCTGGCGCGAGGTAACCCGCTCGCGTATATTGAACCCTTCCAAGCCCAGCCATCATGCCCGAGCCGAAACAAAGGTCTATTGTCATTCGCGATTTGGAAAGCCTTGAAGATCTACAGCAGGCCGAAGCTGTAGAGAGAGAGGTATGGGCCTTGGCCGATCGCGATGTGTTGCCGATGACGATGGCGGTAGCCACCAAAGCCGCCGGAAGCATTTGGATAGGCGCCTTCGATGGCCATGAAATGGCCGGATTCGCCTTTGGTTTTCTCGGCATGGAGCAAGGTCATCAGATGTTGCACTCTCACATGCTTGCGGTGCGCGAGCCTTATCGCGACCTCGACGTCGGTCACACACTTAAGCTGGCGCAGCGTGATCGTGCCCTCGCCATGCGTATTCAGGAGATAACCTGGACCTTCGATCCCCTCCAGAGCAAGAATGCCCACCTCAACTTCGGCAAGCTGGGCGTGATCTCGAGCAGTTACAAAATCGATTTTTATGGGCCCGAAACTTCCAGTGTGCTGCATCGCAACAGCACCGATCGTTTGTGGGTGACCTGGCCGATCACGAGCCGGCGTGTCCGCGACCGGCTTGAAGGAAAGGAAAATCGACCGGAACTTCTCGACCTGCTCTCCAACCTGCTGCCGCTCACCCAATTCAATGGGGACGGGAAACCCGCGCGGACAGATTTGGCCGCTGCATTATCCCGGCAGAGAATCGCGATTGAAATCCCCACCGATATCCTTTCGGTTGAGCGCAAGGATCCGGGGCTGGCTCGCGAATGGCGTTTGGCAACTCGCTGGGCATTTACCGAGGCCCTCAAGGCCGGATTCTTCGTCGCCGAGTTCTGCCGCATGGTCCGCGGCAAGCAGGGGCCGGGTGTTTATCTTTTAGAAAAAGGCTCTGTCGAGGAGTACGTTCCTGAGATGGCCCGGAGCGCGCCTCCTTCTGCGCGGTAATGCCTTCCCGTTCAACCGGTTAGCTCTTTGTCCTTGACGCTATTTAGCAAAATAGCTATATTGTTAGTAATGAAATCCATTTCCAATGCGTTTCGCGCCTTGGCTGATCCAACCCGCCGCCAGATTCTTCAGGAACTCAAGCGGGGAGAGCTTTCGGCCGGTGAGATCACAGCCTGCTTTACCATCTCTGGGCCATCGATTTCGCGGCATCTTTCAATTCTAAAAAACGCAGACTTGATATCGGAGCGGCGGGAAGGGAACCGCATTTTGTATCGCCTGGAGCCGGAGCAAATCGCCCACATATTGGGCGACTTTCTCAGCGTGGTTTGTCCCACACAGATTGCGCGGCGCCGCCGCTCGAAACGCAAGGAGGCATGATGAGGATCGCAATCACCGGAGCATCAGGTTTTGTAGGCGGGCACCTCGCGCGGCAGTTGGCGTCCGAGGGTCACGAGTTGTTTTTGCTGGCCCGAGGTGTGGACCGACGCGATCCAAGTGCCATTCATCTTCCCCGAGCGCACTTTGTCCAAGTGGGACTTTCTGATCCTGCAGCGCTCGCGCAAGCTTTTGCTGGATGCGATGCCGTGGCGCATTGCGCGGGAATCAACCGCGAAATCGGCCGCCAGACGTTTCAAAGAGTGCATATTGAAGGCACTCGCAACCTCGTCGAAGCCGTGCGTGGCGCGGGTGTGAGAAAGATCGCGCTCATGAGCTTCCTGCGAGCGCGGCCAAACTGTGGCTCGGCATACCATGAATCAAAATGGGCAGCCGAGGAAATCATTCGTAACTGCGGCCTCGACTACACGATTGTGAAGGCGGGAATGGTCTACGGGCGCGGCGACCACATGCTCGATCATCTCAGCCATTCGCTTCACACTCTTCCCCTCTTCGCAACCGTAGGAGTTAAAGAAAAGCCC
Source organism: Terriglobales bacterium (assembly GCA_036725905.1). Taxonomy (GTDB): domain Bacteria; phylum Acidobacteriota; class Terriglobia; order Terriglobales; family Acidobacteriaceae; genus QIAB01. The sequence goes on along the minus strand of DAIMDJ010000351.1, from coordinate 965 downwards.
ATACGTCCGTTGGCGGTTGAGGATCTGGTTCACATCTTACGAGCCGCTTTGGTCGATGGACGCCTGACCCGGCGAACGGTCTCTGTCACCGGAGCCGAGCAACTGAATCTAAGTCAGGCTGCACGCCGCGTGGCTGGCGTGATTGGCAAGCCGATTGTGATCCTGCCCGCTCCGGTTTGGTTCCATTGCATCCTGGCGCAATGCTTCGAATGGACCATGCAAATTCCTCTGGTGGCCAAGGCGCAAGTTCGGATTCTGGCCGAAGGAGTTACAGAACCTGTGACTCCTTGCCACCCGCTCCCACCTGACCTTATGCCGACGCGCAGGTTCACCGAGGAACAGATTCGCCAGGGGCTTCCCGAGCCAGGACCATTCGGAGTGCGCGACCTCCGCCATTGTGCGTTTTATGGAAAGTGATTCGAACCCGCTGATTCTCTACGATGGTGTGTGCGGGCTCTGCAATCGTCTGGTGCAATTCGTGCTGAAGCGCGATTCTCGTGGTCAATTTCGCTTTGCTTCTCTACAAAGCAAGCTTGCCGCGAGCATACTGCAGCGGCACGGCATGAATCCGCAGGATCTCGACACGATGTACCTCGTATCCGACTACCAACAGCCAACCGAGCGTCTCGCGGCGCGGTCGGACGCGGCCATCTCGATTCTGCGACATCTCGGCGGACTCTGGCGCATAGTTGCGGGCTTGCTCAGTATTCTTCCGCATGGCCTGCGTAATCGCTCATACAACTTGATCGCCCGCAGTCGCTACCGCATCTTCGGAAAATTCGAGAGCTGCATGATTCCCGAAGAAAAGCATCGCCACAGGTTTCTGGATATGTGAGGGGCACCAACTTAGTGGACGAATTCTTTTTTGCGCTCTAGTAAGATGCTGGCATGCAGAGCAGCATCTCGAAAATTTTGGCGATGGCGGGTGTTGTATTCCTGAGCGCAAGTCTCCTAACTTCGCAAAC
>DAIMDJ010000350.1:0-3471 GCA_036725905.1 Terriglobales bacterium | reverse complement strand
TGCGTTCTTTGCGCATTCTTTGCGACCTTTGCGGTAAAAAAGCTTTTAAACGCAACAGCGCGAAGAAGCAGCTTGAGTCTCTAACTTCTGCATTCTGACTTCTAACTTCTGCATTCAGGACAGCAGCCGTCTTGCAATCGAGCAGTAGAGATCCACTGCGGCATGGAGCTGTTCTTTTTCTACGTACTCTCCCTCGGTGTGCGCCACGTGAATTGATCCCGGCCCTACCAGTAGCGGCTCCCCCCAGTTGCTTAGCGCAGGAATGTCTGTGGTGAACGCCGCGATCATCGTGGGCAGGCCATCGAGAGTGCGCAGGCGAACGAAGGGAATCTCGAGAACGAAATCAACCTGCGCGAGATCGCCAACTGCCTGTAGGATTTCTCGCTTTAGCTGATCAGATGGCCCGATAAGGCGATAGAGCAGCTGCGCTCTGGCTTTATCTGCGATCACATTCGGAGCGCGGCCACCTTCAATTAAACCGATGTTGAGCGTAGTCGAACCGATGCCTTCTGCTTCCGGCAGCCTCATGGCACGCAGGCCGCTCAGCGCTTCGAGCAGTTTGTCAATGGCCGACTCGCCAAGCTCGGGATAGGCCGAATGCGCCATGCGCCCGCGCGCCGTCAGTTCAACACGCAGGGCGCCTTTCGAGGCAGTTGCCACCCGATTTTCGGTGGGCTCGCCGTTGATGAGAAACTTGCATCCGTTAGCTTGTTGGTTGGCAGTTTTCGCGCCAAGGCTGTCACGTTCTTCGCCAACGAGGAAAAGCAGCCCAACGCGGATACCTTCGCGGCGCAACGTTTCAGCAGCCGCGATTTGCGCGGCAATGATTCCCTTGGCGTCGCAAGAGCCGCGTCCATAAACCCGGCGCCCGTCTTCGGATGAGCGAATGAATGGCGGCACTGTGTCCATGTGCGTTGAAAAGACAATCGTCGGCTGTGGCTGCTGAGGCGTAGTCGCGTAAACATTGCAGCGTTCGCCTTCGACACGCATTTTCTTCGCCTCATAGCCGAGCCGGTTGAGCTGGCCAGAGAGAAAATCTCCCACCGGCCCTTCATTTCCGGTGATGGACTCGATATCAACGAGTTGACGTGTGAGGGCGACGAAATCCATGCGTGAGAGAATAACCTACCCGAAGCCATGTGGCGCGGGCGCCCCGCCCGCGTAAAAGCGTGAGTAGTCTGAGATCTACGAGTTCGATGCATACTCAATCCAGCTCAATTCGTGCTCTTTTTCTCAGCGGCCCCACCGGACGCCTGGAAGCCTTACTCAATGCAGGCAGCGAAAACGCTACTCACGCCGCACTGGTCTGCCATCCCCATCCTCTTTATGGCGGGACGCTACACAACAAAGTCGTATTTCATGCCATGAAGGCGCTGAACAGCTTCGGATTTCCCGTATTGCGGTTCAATTTCCGCGGAGCTGGGCTGAGCCAGGGCGAGCATGATCATGGTCTAGGCGAAGTGGATGATGTGCGTGCGGCGCTGGATTGGTTGGATGGCGAGTTCCATCTGCCGATCATCTTTGCGGGATTTTCTTTTGGAGCCGCGGTGGGATTGCGAGCTGCGTGCGCGGATCCGCGCACGAAATCCGTTATTGCTCTCGGCTTGCCCGTGGCCCCGCTAGACGATCGCAGCTACGACTTCGGTTTCCTCCAGAGTTGTACCAAGCCCAAGCTGTTCATAAGCGGCGACCGCGATCAGTTCGGTCCGCGCGCAGAATTGGAGAAACTGGTGGCGATCTTATCCGAGCCGAAAAAGCTGATCATCGTTGAAGGCGCCGACCACTTCTTCGAAGGGCGAATGCGCGAGTTGCGGGAAACTATAGAAGCCTGGCTCCGAGAACTTCTCTCAACCTGAGGCTCTAGTGCTCAATGCGCCGCCTCTGCCAAATCCGCGGTTCAGAAGTTCTAAAACGAAACCTATCCGCTGGTCGAACGCTCCCAGACGTCAGATGTGCTTGACAATCTTGTATCAAAGGGTACTCTGGTCCCACTCAGCCGAAATCCAGCGTCCTCTCCCACTGAATAAAATCCGGCGGAATGTCTTGTGCCAATTCAACACAGAAATCGGCGTCTCCGTAGGCGAAGCACAAAGTTGAAGTCAATAAAAATCAAACTCTTAGCGATCTTGCTATTGATAGGCGCAGCTGAAGCCCAAGAAAAACTTGTGGCTACAGAGCACGTACCGGATGCTCCGAGCACGCGCAGATTCTGGAGCGCGGAAAACAAAATTGATTTGTCGATATTCGCAGGGCAGCTTGCGGCAGACGCAATTACGACTCAACGGGGCTTAAGTGAAGGTTTCAGGGAGGTGAACCCGCTGATACGCCCACTGGTTACAAGAGGCGTGGCTGGTCAGGCTACGGCTTCAGCGCTAAGTTTTGGCGCTGGTCTGGGAACGGTGTATTTACTCCATGTAACGCATCACTACCGTGCCGAGCGTATCACGCTACGCCTCATTCTTGCGGGAGAGGGGGCTATAGTAGGGCACAACATCGCCTTATTACGCTGGCGGTGAAGTAAACATCGCAGAGAAAACTCGCCACGATTACAAAGAGAACCTACCGCCAAGCCCGCTCCCGCCCCTCGTATAAAATCCTGCCATGTCCCCGGATCGCGAGCGCCTTGCTCTCGACATGCGCGTCACCGCGCGCCATCTATTCGAGCATGCTCTCGCTGAAGCCAGCATTGATCGGGCGTTTCAGCGGCACGTGGATTGCGAACGCGGCGTTCTGCGCATTTTTGAAGATCTTTTTTATCTGGAGTCCTATCGCCGCATCGTCGTGGTCTCGATCGGCAAGGCCGCGCACACTATGGTCAACTCGCTCGAAATGCAGGCTGGCAGCCGATTTGAAGGCATCGTGTCCAGCTCGGTCGATCCCGCTTCGCAGGTTCGCGGCTTCCGCTATTTCCGGGGTGGGCATCCTACGCCGAACAAGGAATCGCTTCGTGCTGCGGATGCCATGCTGAAAACGCTAAGCACGCTGGATCTTTCATGCCTGGCCATCTTTCTTCTGAGCGGCGGCGGATCATCGATTGCTGAAAAACCGATCAATGACGAAATTTCCCTCGAAGATTTGATCGCTACTTACCGCGTGCTCGTTCTCTCCGGCGCACCGATCGTGGAAATCAATGCCGTCCGAAAACATCTTTCTGCGATCAAGGGTGGGAGGCTGGCGCGGGCGGCGACGCCGGCGCAGCAGGTCTCACTCTTAGTTTCCGATGTGCCCGACAATACGCCCGATGCGCTGGCCTCCGGTCCGACTATGCCAGATTCCACCACCGTTAGTGATTGTCATGCCATCGCGCAAAAGTATGGAATGCTTGAGCAGTTCCCAGCTTCCGTTCGCGAACTCTTTGATCGGCGGGCGTTGGAAGAAACCCCCAAATCTGATGATCCCGCATTCCGCCGTTCTCGCTGGTGGATACTGCTGTCAAATGCCTCACTCTTACAGGCGGCAAAGTCGGAAGCG
>DAIMDJ010000349.1:0-3492 GCA_036725905.1 Terriglobales bacterium | reverse complement strand
ATGCCCTGCGCGCCGCTTGCCTTGAGGTACGCTTGGTCGACGGCCGCAGCTTTTTCATTGGTCTTGACAGCGGCGTCGTAGTCGCCAGTGCGGATGTAAATGTGGGCAGGCATGTGTACGATATGTCCCGCACCCGGCGCCAGAGCGGCAAGTCGGTTGGCTCCAGCCAGTGCTCGCTCAGGAGAACGCGAACCCTCAACGGAGTGAATGTAATAGTGGACAGCGCCCATGTGATTGGGGTCGCGTTTGATCACGGATTCGAGCGTGGCAACGATCTCTTCCGTGCCCGCCTCGGGCGTGCCATCGGGATGCCACAAGCCCCAGGGGTGAAGATTCATGCCAGATTCGGCGAAGAGAGTAGCGGCGTCGAGGTCATCCGGGAATTTCTTTGCAACTTCGCGCATGGCATCGTGATAAGCCTCGGCAGCCTGTCTGCGGTCGGCGTCTCCGCCGGGAAAGCGCAACGCCATAGCTTGGATGTAGGCCTTTTCGACGGGTGAAGCGGTGGCCGAGAGATCAGCGGCTTTCTGGATTGCCTCGTGTGCCCGTTTGAAACGATCATCGCTGGCAGGATCGTTGTAGTTCGGACCAACCGCTTCGGCCACACCCCAATACGCCATCGCCAGCTTGGGATCGAGTTCCGCGGCATGGCCGAAGGAGCGTGCTGCCTCATCGTGATTGAAGGCGTAGATGAATCGCAATCCCTGATCAAAGAATTTTTGCGCCTCGGCATTGCTGGTCGAGACGGGATGGTGCAAATCGCCCAAGCCGGACACCATGGTCACTGGCCGCGATTGAGCATGATTCGCGTGGTCCTGGGCAGAAAGAGCGCCGCAAAGCAGCAAGGTGAGCAGAGCTAAAACCCAATACCTCATTGATTGACCCTCCTCGAAATAGGAAACAGAAAGAGATGAGCCCCTAAGCAGTCACCTAGCTTAGTCAAAAGGTGAGTAGGGCGCAATCGAGATTCTGTAGAATCGCAATTCCATGCGGAAAGCTGCGCTGCTTTACAACCCACTTTCGGGGCGACGCCGCGAGCGGCGGGTGAAGGACGTAGAAGCAGCGCTCGCCGTTTTGCAAGAGGCGGGCGTGGAAGCAAATGCGGAGCCGACTCTTGGACCGGCCGCCGCGGGAGATCAAGCTCGCGAGGCAATCGCGCAGGGCTGTGACACGATATTAGCTTGCGGAGGCGATGGCACAGTCAACGATGTTCTGCAGGGGGTGGTTGGAACCGTCGCAGCCCTCGGTGTGATTCCTCTAGGTACGGCTAATGCGTTGGCGCATGATCTCCGGCTGCCGTTTTCGGCGGCGGCATCAGCCCACGCGGCTCTGGTCGGCCAGCGGCGGCGCGTTGCCGTAGGACGAGTGGATTATCAGAAGTTTGATGGTGGGAGTGACTCTCGTTATTTTACAGTCGCGGCCGGCATCGGTGTCGATGCACATCTTTTCTATAAGCTAAACATGCTGCTGAAGGGCCATCTCGGCATGGCCGCGTACTACTTCCAGGCGACACGGCTGTGGCTCACGCATCGCATGCAGAACTTTGCAGTTGAGATCGGCGGGAGTTGCTATGAAGATGTGTCGCAGCTCTTGGCCGTTCGCATTCGAGATTTCGGAGGAATCCTGCGCGAATTGGCGCCCGGGGCGTCACTGGCGAGCGATGATCTGCGGCTGGTGCTTTTTCGTACGACTAGTCGCGCTGCATATCTGCGATACATCATTCGCGGATTGCTTGCCAGTAAGGAGGAAGTGAAGGGCATTGAATTGCACTCGGGCGGGAAGGTGATCTGTCGTGCGCCTGGGCAGTCGGCCGGGACTCAGCGAAAGATCTATGTCGAAGCTGACGGAGAGCTGTTGGGAACTTTGCCCGCCGAGATTTCCGTTGTGCCGGATGCGCTGACCCTGCTGGTGCCGGCAAGGACGTGAACCTGCTACGGTTGCGAACGCATCCAAAAGATTTTCACACGTTCTTGCTTTGGCGTCATAAACACAATTTTGGAACCCATCACTCACTTTCTGACCGGTGCATGTCTTGCGCGCTCTGGATTTAATCGGAAGACAGCTCTAGCGACCGCCACCATGACGTTGGCGGCGGAGGCGCCTGATCTCGATGTGCTCGGCAATTTCAAAGGCCCTGTGTTCGGATTTGCCCATCATCGCGGATTTACGCATTCATTTCTTGGCCTGTTTTTGGTTTCGGCCGTTGTAGTCGGATTCATGTATGTGGTTTGGCATTTGCGTAGGAAGAAAATCAAAGAGCCCAACCTGCCGCCGCGCTGGGGACTGCTGTATTTATTCTCTCTTGTCGCTGGCCTGACGCACATCCTGCTGGATTTTACGAACGGGTATGGCGTGCGTCCGTTCTGGCCGTTTTCTGAAAGATGGTATTCGTGGGACATCGTTTTCATTATCGATCCGATTATTTATGCTTTGTTGCTCGCCGGCTTGGTCGTGCCCACACTCTTCTCTCTGATCGACAGAGAAATTGGAGTTCGCCGCCGAGGACCAGCAGGCAGGTTTGGCGCTACCTTGGCGTTGGTTGGAGTGGTCGGACTTTGGGGGCTTCGTGATTACGAGCATCGCCGCGCACTCAACGCGCTTCAGGCCCGCGTTTACGAAGGCGCCAATCCCGTCCGCGCCTCGGCCTATCCCTACTGGTGGAATCCGTTTCGCTGGTTTGGAGTTGTCGAAACGCAGAATTTTTATGCATTGACTGTCGTCGATTCGCTTGGCCCCGAGGTCGATCCCGACGGTGACATGCGAATCCGCTACAAACCGGAAGAGACTCCGGTCACGTTGGCGGCAAAAAGAAGTTATCTGGGCCGGGTTTATCTGGATTGGGCGCAGTATCCGGTCACTGAAACAGAGGAGATCCGCAACCCGCGGCCAGGTTACGTAGTTCAATTCCAAGATTTGCGCTTCGCTTATCCAGAGCGCAGGGGAGCCAATCTCCTGCGAGGCGGGGTACAGTTAGATCGCAATCTTAACATAGTGACTGAGACTTTCGGCTCGCGGGGCAAACAGCTTCCAGACTAGAGGCAAGGCTTGGAAAAGCGCAGCTTGACGTTCGGTCCGACGAGCGCAACAATCGTTATCATCGGAGGTGATCCGTGCTGGCTTACATTTTTGTTCTGGCTGCCCTGGCAATACGCTTCATGCCTCATCCATGGACGTTCACGCCAGTGGTGGCATCGCTGCTGTTTTTCGGCGCGCGTGGATCACGCCGCCAACTTTGGGCGCCGTGGCTTTTGCTTGCAGCATCGGATGTGGTACTGACCAAGCTGGTGTATGCCTATCCGTTCTTCACATGGGACCACTACGTGACTTGGGCTTGGTACGCCGCGATTCTGTGGCTGGGAACGAAGTTGCGCAAAGACACGAAGCCACTGCATGTAATCGGCGTGGCTTTGGCCAGTTCGGTTTCGTTTTACCTAATCAGCAATTTTGACGTGTGGGCAGCGACGAATCTGTATCCGAAGACTCTATCCGGCC
>DAIMDJ010000348.1:0-3492 GCA_036725905.1 Terriglobales bacterium | reverse complement strand
TTTGGCGAATTCTTTGGCTTCGCCTCCATGCTCGAGCAGACGCCGCATCAAACCGAAGCCATCTCGCTGGAAGAAACTGTTTGCCTCGAAGTGGACCGCCAGGACATCACTGTCCTTTTGCAACGCAAGCCGCACGCCGGCATGGACATGCTCACCGTGCTCGGCCGCCAGTTCCACGCCTCGCAACAACTAGTGCGCGTCCGCGCCAATCGCCATCCCAACGAAATTATCGAAGAGGAAACAAAGTTCGGTGAGCGTGTCGCTGATTCCGTAGCTCGTTTCGGTGGCTCGTGGACTTTTATCATCTTCTTCGCTGTTGCGATCGTCGCTTACGTCACCACGAACCATGTGTTGGGAAAATCTTCTTGGGATCCTTATCCTTTTATTCTCCTGAACCTGTTCCTCTCCATGCTGGCAGCCATTCAGGCGCCGGTCATCATGATGAGCCAGAACCGGCAAGATACCAAAGACCGCCTGCGTAGCGAACTCGATTTTGATGTCAACCGCCGCGCTGCATCCGACATTCAGGGTCTTTCGCGCAAGTTGAATCTGTTGGGTGAGAAGATCGGAGACATCGAAGACTTGCTGCGAGGGAGATTTCAACACTCCTAATACTTTTCGAGACGATTTTCGTAGCACGACCGCCTGTATGGTTTTCTGCTCTAGTTGATCAAGAGTGCGCGATTCCCTCGCGTCCAAGGTACCCCCGTGTACTCCCGTAACGTGCTCCAGCCTGAGCACATGTCATAAGTTAAGCCGAGAGCTGGGCCACCACTGGACCCTTCAAGATGGTGGGCCTTTGGGATGCAACTGATCAGGCAAAGACCAGAACGGCGGCGCTGGAAACGTCATTGGTTGAATGCCCCCATCCGTCTATTCACCGATTCGACGGTCATCGATGGCCGGAGCATCCGCTTGAGCGAAGGTGGCATTTACTTGTTCGCGCTCGCAAATCTGGCGCCTGGAGATGAGATCAGAATTGAATACCCCGCTTCCGAATCCGATGAGCCGCTTTCGCGCAGCGGAGTCGTACGCAACCGCGCGATCTACTTGTACGGAATCGAATTTTCTGCAGAACAGCAGCAGTCCAACCTGCCTATACGACCAGTAAAAGCGCTCTCCGCAGACCGCGCTGCCCAATTGCAATCCTCTAGCGAAAACTGACGCCTCGGTCCTGAACTCAGCAATGCGGCAAAGTCCACACCAATCGGGTCCAGTAGTGTAAGCTTTCCAGTTTCTTCCAAAAGGAGCTGCTCCCGTGACGATTCGCAATCGAGTTGTAGGAGTCGTATGTGCCGCGACGTTTCTGCTTCCGGTTGTACCTGGCTCGGCGCAGGCCACGCCGCCGCAAGCTTCATATCCGGATTTTCAGAGCGAAACTCCGGCACAGTTTCACGTAGCGGGCGATAGCTTCGATTACATCAGGCGCGAAGTGATGATTCCTATGCGTGATGGGGTGAAGCTATACACGGTCATTCTTGTCCCAAAAGGCGCGAAGCATGCGCCGATTCTGCTCACGCGCACGCCCTACGATGCCCAGGAGCTGACGAGTCACGCTCACAGCAGCCACCTCGGCCCAATCTTGAATGGCTATGACAACGCCACTGAAGTCATCGTCGAAGGAGGATACATTCGGGCGGTCCAGGACGTACGCGGCAAACACCGCTCCGAGGGCGACTATGTGATGACTCGCCCCTTGCACGGCCCCCTGAACCCAACCCCGGTGGACCATTCCACCGATACTTATGACACCATCGATTGGCTGGTGACAAACACTCCGGAGAGTAATGGCAAGGTCGGGATTCTCGGCATTTCGTACGACGGTTTCTTGCCTTTGATGGCCCTCGTCAATCCGCACCCGGCGCTAAAGGTGGCCGTGCCCATGAATCCTATGGTGGACGGCTGGATGGGCGACGACTGGTTCCACAACGGCGCCTTCCGCCAACAGAATCTGCCTTACATCTACGAGCAAGAGGCGACGCGCAAGTCCGAAGAAAAGTGGTGGACCAGCAACTTCGATGACTATGACCTATACATGCAGGCGGGATCGGCCGGCGAGCTCGGGCGCAGCCATGGGCTGGAACAGGTCGGTTTCTGGCCGAAACTGCTGCAGCATCCGAGCTATGACGCCTTCTGGCGCGATCAGGCGATGGACCAGATTCTGGCAGCTCAACCCTTGAAAGTGCCAGTGATGCTCGTGCACAGCCTCTGGGATCAGGAGGACATCTATGGCGCCCCCGCAGTCTACAAGGCCATCAAGCCGAAGGACACGAACAATGACAAAGTATTTCTGGTCATGGGTCCTTGGCACCACGGCCAGGAGATTGGTGACGGCAGCACGCTGGGCGCGTTGAAGTTCGACACCGATACCGGGCTATATTTTCGGCAAAATATCCTGCGGCCATTTCTCGACCATTACTTGAAGAACGACGCGCCTAAAGCCGACGTGCCGCTGGTCTCCGCATTTGAAACGGGAACGAATGTGTGGCGTAAATTGCCTGCCTGGCCCGCAGGCTGTGCGAGCGGGTGCTCCATCAAACCGACGCCGCTCTATCTCAACGCGGGTCTAAAGGCGAGTTACGCCGCGCCGAAGCCCAACGACGCCGCCTTCGACGAATACGTCTCCGACCCTGCCAAGCCTGTTCCCTTCCGCGCTCGTCCTATTCAGCCTGTGGGATACGGAGACGGATTTACCTGGTCGCAATGGCTCGTGGACGATCAACGTGAGGCGTCCGGACGCCCCGATGTCGTCGCGTTCACTTCGCATGTCTTGACCGAGCCGATGAAAATCAGCGGCCAGCCGGTCGCCAATCTAGTTGCTTCCACCAGCGGCACGGACTCCGACTGGGTCGTCAAACTAATCGACGTTTATCCCGATGAGGTGGCGGGTCAGCCGGCAATGGGGGGCTACCAGCTAATGGTTTCCGCTGACATCTTTCGCGGCCGCTATCGCGAGAGCCTGGAGACTCCTAAACCTCTGGCGTCCGACAAACCTCTGGTCTACCGTTTCAACCTGCCCACAGCGAACCACGTTTTCCTCCCCGGCCACCGGATCATGGTGCAGGTTCAGTCCAGTTGGTTCCCGCTGTATGATCGCAATCCGCAAACTTTCGTGCCCAACATTTTCTGGGCAAAACCCGGGGATTACCGCAAAGCTACGCAACGTGTCTACCACACGCCGAGTGAGGCAAGCTTCGTGCAGTTGCCGGTGGTGGGGGCACAGTGAGACTGCCTTAGATGCTTTGATCCTGAGGGAGAGAGCGGCAATTCGTCCGCAAGTTTCGTTGGCGTGGAAACTAACCTTCGGTAGGTTGAGCAGGCGAGCGGAGCGCGCGACCCCCTGCATTCCGCATAAAATTTACCCTCCAGGATTTGAGATAGGAAGGAAAGGCTGGCCCAGCTTCCGGTAGGGGCGTAGCTGCTGTGAGAACGGGAAGGGCACGAGTGGAACTCGTGCCCTTCCCGATTGAGATAATTCGTTGGGATTCAATT
>DAIMDJ010000347.1:2392-3494 GCA_036725905.1 Terriglobales bacterium | reverse complement strand
CGAAGGTAACGAACCAATATGGCAAACCACTTTTCTGCGCTAAAGCGCGCTCGTCAGACAGAGAAACGCACCGCGCGCAACCGCGCCAACACCTCTCGCCTGCGCGGCCAGTTGCGGCAGCTTCGGGAATCTCTCGCCAAGGGAGATAAATCAGGCGCCGAGCAGGCTTATCGTCAGACGGTTTCCGCGCTGGACAAGGCTATCCAGAAAGGCGTGCTGCACGAGAACACCGCGGGCCGTTACAAGTCCCGCCTGAGCACTCGCTTGAATGCGTTGAAGTAGCCGCGAGAAGCTGCCCTGAGCGAAGTGACGGTCTGTCTGGCGGGCAACAGTCCGCCAATTTATACTTCCAGGCTGATGTTGAAGTAGTCCATGAGCGCGCTCCGCCACTCCTCATCTGAGCCCACCATCCGCTCTTCCCTTCTGCCATTCTGAGTGATGATGAGCTTTCGATCCGATAATGTGATTCGTCCGTCCGCCGTAGCCAGCGTGCATAGCTTCTTTCTCGTGAATGGCGATTCGGGCGAAGTTTGGTGGTAAAGGCACATCGCGGCGAACTCGTCCAGCCGCCGAGGCGTGAGAGTAAACGAGTATTGCCGTTTCCATCTATCGTCAAGCTCGGTTCTCTCAACGTGAAGCGAACCGTTTTCGTCTACAATGCGATATTTGCGCCCGCCCTGCAGTTGCTCGAAGCCCGTTGCAAAGCGCAACGGCTCCAGAAAACAATCGCCAAATCCAACATCCGCCAGCCACGGCTCTTCCAGATCAACTCTCAGCGTGAGGTGATCGAATTCCGGCGACAGGCTTCCATCTTCGCGTGGCACCCGCGCGGATAGCAGCGACACCTGGAAACCGAGCGAGCGAAGCAAAGCCGCAAACGCGCCGTTCAGTTCATAACAAAATCCGCCGCGGTGGCGTTCAATAATCTTACGTAGGAAAGCGTCTTCATCGCAGATGATCTTGAGCCCGAATGAGATATCAAGATTCTCGAAGGGAACGGCAAACAAATGTGCGCGATGCAGATCCCGCAGCAGATTCGAGTTGGGCTTGAGGGGACCAGCGTAGCCCATGCGTTTCAGGTATGCATCTACGACTGACATGT
>DAIMDJ010000347.1:0-2292 GCA_036725905.1 Terriglobales bacterium | reverse complement strand
CCCTGCCACAGCGCGGCCCAAAGCATCCTCTGGTCGCGAACGTTGCGTTCAAGGATTACTAGCATCTGCCTGAAAGTCTTTGCCAGCATGTAGAGATGTCCGATGGCGGCCTCCTCGCCTTCGCCAGTGGAGAGAATTGCATCCAGAACTTCCAGCGCGCGGACGCGATCCTTGGCGGAGATCGCGTCGGTCAATTCATATAAAGACCGCTGCTTGGCGGCGAGCACCATGGTTTCTACATCGCCGAGGGTGATGCGCTTCTTATCGCCGGCGTACAAGATCAGCTTCTCCAGCTCATTGGAGATCATCATCATGTCGCCGCCGAGCGCATCCACCAGCTCGCGGGCGCCATCTGGGTCGATCTTCACGTCGCGAGTTGCCCAAAATTCGCCAATCCAGCGCACCGCCTCGCCTTCTTCCACTCGCGCCAGCTCGACGATCCCGCAATACTCGCCCATGGTTTCGCGAATGCGCTGGTATCGCTCTTTGTCGGTCAGATCCATGCGGCGGGCGTCGGCAGGGATGCTGATGTGATCAGCGACAAATAGCAACACGGCATCAGGATTTGGGTCTTTGCAATAGGTTTCAATCGCGGCAAGTTTTTCCTCATTTGATCCTCGGCCGAACAGAGTTTTCACCCCGCGAACGAAGAAGACTTGAAACGGCGCCATCAGCGAAGGCGTCCGCGCGCGATCCAGGATTTCAGCCAAATCCGTTTCAGCGAGATCAAAGTCGAACAGGCTAAAATCGCGCAGCTCAGGCGGTACCAGATGTTGCAAAATCGCTTCGCGGCAACGGCGGCGAAAGAATGCCTCGTCTCCTACAAAAACGTAAGCCGCACGCAGCCTGCGCGCCTGCACCTCAGAGACAAAGCGATCCGCTTGCGCGAAAGACCGCATCAGAAGCCCTCCATCATCAGAAGCCCTCCAGGATATTCGAAACCAAAGTGCGGGCAAATTCACGGGAAAGCCGCTGCAGTGCGGGTGAATCCTCTTCGAAGAAGCTGTTGAGCTCGCGCGAAACCTGGTACTGCTCGCGAAACAGATAAGCCGGATTCTCGTACAGAACCTTGCCCTGGCGGTCGGTAAAAGCAACCTTCATGGTAACCACGACCAGCACGCTGGAGGCGCGACCGGTTGTAGAATCATACGTTAGTGGCGAGGTGGCTGTGGAGAGGACTGTGCCGCGCAATGTAGCGTCGGCGCCGTTATCCGCCTGGTTCACGATCCGGTAATGCGTGCGCGTGATCATTTCGTGGACAACTGCTTCTGTTAGGGTCTGGTCGATCTTGTAAGTATGAGTTTGATTTACGAACGCCGGAATGGCAACGGTGTGCACATCGTCGGGAACCGTGACCGCGTGACCTGCCGTGTGATAGCCACAGGTTGAAGTCAGCACACAAAGCAGCACCGCCCCCAGAAAGAATGCGGTCCGCTTTTTTAAGGAACAGACCTTTGCCATGTGGACGCTAGAACCATCGGCGAAGTATGGGGCGGACATCGATTCTCCTCCCGATAAATTCTAACTTGTTCGCAATTACGCTGTGGGCTAAGCCTCAGCGCGTCATCGCGCGTTTACTCTCCGACCATTTCCACGCAGTTGCGACGATCTGTTCAAGCGAGCGCGTCGCCTTCCAATGCAGTGTCTTCTCCGCAAGCAACGGATCAGCTACGAGTTCTGGCGGATCTCCCGCCCGGCGCGCAGCCATGCGCTTGGGAACCTCACGCCCCGTGACCCGTTCGATCGTAGAAATCACCTCGCGAACAGAATGCCCCTTGCCTGTGCCCAAGTTCAGGGCTGCAGAATTTCCTTGCTCAAGGTATTCCAGGCCTAGTACGTGGGCTTCGGCAAGATCGCTGACGTGAATGTAGTCGCGAACGCAAGTGCCGTCGGGAGTCGGGTAATCGTCGCCGTAAATCTCGAGCGCGGGGCGATCGCCGTGAACGGCTTCGAATACCGAAGGGATCAGATGAGTCTCGGGATCGTGCTCCTCGCCGGCTCTTCCCTCCTCGTCTGCGCCCGCAGCATTGAAATAGCGGAAGCACACAAAACGGAAACCGTACGCGTGCTCGTAAGCTTCCAGCGCCTGCTCGAGCATCAGTTTGGAAACGCCGTAAGGATTCACTGGTAGGCGCGGATTTTCCTCTGTGAGGGGAACCTTCACCGGCACGCCATACACGGCGCACGTGGAAGAAAAAATAAACTTGCGTACATTCGAGTCAACCACAGCGTTCAGCACCGACAGTCCGCCGGTCACATTGTTCTGAAAATATTTTCTGGGATTGACGACCG
>DAIMDJ010000346.1:0-3498 GCA_036725905.1 Terriglobales bacterium | reverse complement strand
GTGGATGGACGGACCGTCCTGCTCTGCTGGAGGCTCGGCGAAAAAGCAATCACACATTGGCACGGTGTGAGCGAAGGGTTCGCCGGCCGCAAGCCAATCGACGAGCGCATCGCTAAGGCGAAAAGAGCGAACTGAATTCCGTGTAGGCGCGAGCGTTCACGCTCGTGCCATCCACAGCCTATGAGATTTACACGGGTTTGACGCGCACGTCGTCCTGACTAGCCACTTCTTACGGCTTTCCTCCTTCTTTCCACTGCGGAACGAAGCGCGAATTCACCAGCCACCGCACTGGACCCAGCAGTGACCCAATTGCCTTATCCATGTGCTGAAAATCGATGTGGGTAAGATCATCGCTGGGCTCGTGATAATCACTATGCAGACCGTAGCTGCTGATGGTCTGTGCCACAACTCCTTGCTTCGCCAGTACGAAATTGTCGGAGCGCTCAAAGAAGTTTTCTTTTGGATGAGGATCTCCCACCAGCTTTGCCCCGTGCACCGCCAGCGCCGGACCCAGATTCGAGCGATCCCAGCCGGTTAGCCATAATGCGCCGGGTCTTACGGCAGAATCAGGACGACCGATCATTTCGAATTCGAGGTCGGCCGCGAGATCCCTAAGCGGGATCGGCGGATGTTCGCGGAAATACATCGAGCCCAAGCCGCCGACTTCCTCACTGCCAAACAGGGCAAAAATAACCGTGCGCTTCGGTCTCGGTCCCGTGCCCAGAACGCGCGCCAACTCCAGCACGGCCGTGGTTCCCGACGCGTCATCGTCAGCGCCGTTGTAGATGTCGTCGCCGTTCACCGGCTTGCCGACTCCGAGATGGTCGAGGTGCGCCGAGAGCAGCACCGCGCTGTGCCGCAGGGCTGGATCACTCCCGCGCAGCATTCCGATGGCGTTCCAGGTATAGCTCTCTTCCGTCGTGCTGGGCGCTTCAAAGTGCAGCGTCGTGTCCTCCGGCAATTCTTGCAGAATGTTGGCCGCCTCGGCGCTGACTTCGAGAAAATTTAACTCGACGGCCAAGGCACTTCGCGTCTCGCCTTGCAAATGAATCGCCGACTCGGGCAATTGCCGAGCAGCTTCTTCGAAGTAGGCGGGATCGGCCTTTCTGACTACGATTACTCCCGCAGCTCCCGCATTGACGAGAGTTAAAGCAGCTTTTCTGACTTTTTTAGGGTCGCTTCCCAGGACCAATATGATTGTACCCGGCGCCGCTTCTGGTTCCCCCTTGTCGATATCCACTTGTCGCAACGGAGCTGAGAAATTTTCCTGCGCCAAATGAGAAACGAGGAATTCCTTGCCGTAATTCCAGGTGACACTTGCGCCATTGGGACCCTTGAACGTGATCTGCGGAGGCCCCGTGAGCTTGCGCCTCACCAACGTTGCGCGCTGAAGATAGCCGCCAGAGTCTCCGACCGGCTCGATCCCATAGGCGCGCAGTTCGGATGCAATGTAAGTTGCTGCAAGCAATTCATCGTGAGTGGCGCTGCCGCGGCCACGCATAGCGTCAGAGGCGAGGAATTCCATATGCGCGCGAATGCACGGGACGCAGACTCGATCCGATCCGATCCGCACTTGTCCATGAACGCAGAGGGAGCACCCTATCAGGACCGGTATCAGGAAAAGGCGAGCAGCAGGATTCTTTATGGCCACTTTCAAATAGGCTAGCAGAAGCACCCGGCCGGAAAATCAGCGTGCAAGTTTCCGTTTGCGATCCGATCTTATTGCAACGATTTCATCGGTTGGATGCTGTACACATTGGTACACGGGCGAGCTTTAGAGGGAATGTTCTCTGCTACAATTTGAGTTACATCGAACAATCATGCGCGACGGGTCTTTCATGAGGTCTAGTACCAAGCGGAAAATTCAAGTCCTGCTTGCATTTGCGGCGCTTGCGATGCTGGCCTTGTCGCTGGGATGCAGGGGCTTTTTTGTCAATCCTACGCTGACCGGCATAACCGTCGGCCCGACTGCGACGATTCAGCAGGGTAAAACCGTCCAGATGAGCGCAACCGGCAACTTTGATGACGGAACCACAAAGGCCCTCGGCAAGGGAGTCTTCTGGAGCAGCGCGACCGACACCGTTGCCACCATCGACAGCACTACCGGCATCGTAACTGGAGTTTCGCCGGGAACTTCGGTGATTACGGGTGCGCTCGGGTCGGTAAGCGGCACGGCGACCATCACGGTCACGCTTGCGAATATTACGGCGATCAAGGTTACTTCCACTGACACCAGCATTAAATACGGATCGACAGAACAGTTTAAAGCGACAGCCACCGCGAACGGACAGCAAGTTGACGTCACCAACTCAGTGACATGGACCACAAACCCTAGCTCGATCACAGATGTAAGCATTGATTCGAGCACCGGGCTTCTCACAACGACCTCGGGGGGGACCACCCCGGTGACCTTCTTCGTGATAGCAACCGATTCCGCGTCTGGCATTTCGGGTCAGGAGAGTTTCACCGTAACCCTCCAGTAGCACGCCACATGTCTTCTATCGGCTGCATCGGCATTTGCACCGGGGGCGGCGACGCTCCCGGCCTCAACGCCGTCATTCGCGCTGCGGTCAAAGCTGCTTTTCTCAAATACAAGTGGAAGGTGATCGGCATTCCTGATGGCTTCGATGGCCTGATCTGGCCGGAAAAATCATACGAGCTCACGCTCAAAGATGTGAGCGGCATTCTGCCGCGTGGCGGAACAATCCTCGGTACCACGAACCGGGGCAATCCCTTCCGCTACTGCACGGTCGAGAACGGGAAAGAAGTTGTGCGCGATATTTCCGATCAGGTTATTGCCAACGCGCGCAAGCTGGGCATCGATGCCGTAATCACAATCGGGGGTGATGGCTCGCAAAAAATTGCCCTCGAACTTTTTCATCGAGGAATGAAGCTGGTTGGCGTGCCGAAAACCATCGATAACGATCTCTCAGCTACCGAGGTGACGTTCGGATTTGACACGGCGCTGGCCACCGCGACTGATGCCGTCGACAAAATCCATACCACGGCAGAGTCGCACCACCGCATCATGGTGGTCGAGGTCATGGGCCGTGACGCGGGCTGGATTGCGCTCGAGGCCGGCATCGCGGGGGGTGCTCACGTAATTCTCATTCCTGAAATTCCTTTCACCATTGAGAATGTCTGCAAATTTGTGGCTCAGCGAGAGGGTTATGGGAAGCGCTTTACGATTGTGATCGTCGCGGAAGGCGTCAAATTGCCGCCGGAGCTCAGCGAAAATCGCCGCGCCGGGGCAGTTGGAAACCTGATCGGAAATGCCATCGCCACACTAGCCAACAAAGAAGTGCGGGTCAGCGTGCTGGGACACATCCAGCGCGGGGGCTCACCCACGCCGTTCGACCGCATTCTGGGAACGCGCTTCGGTGTGGCCGCGGTTGATCTGATTGCGCATGGAAGTTTCGGGAAAATGGTTTGCTTGCGCAGTGGGCGTATTGAAGCGGTTGACATCGGATGCCATTGGGCGCCTAAAAATTGTTGATC
>DAIMDJ010000345.1:0-3512 GCA_036725905.1 Terriglobales bacterium | reverse complement strand
ATATCGTGCTCGACATCGCCGATCTCAAGCACCTGGAAAATATCGTTACCGGGGTTCGCAAGATTCCAGGCGTGCACGATGTGCAAAGGCTGCAGAAGGTCTAGTAGTTTGGAGAAAAAGTCGGCTCCTTACGTACCTTGGGAAGGCACGATTACGGTGGGAAGGGCACGACTTCAGTCGTGCCGCTGAGTCCTTGTCCTCTTGTCATCCCGAACGGGCTTCAGCCCGTGAGGAATCTGCCTTTCTGACTTTTTCCGCAACCCGCTGGGGGTCAGTCTTCAGCCAGTCGCTGGCTAAATGCAAAATGCAGAAGTAAGAATGTAGAATGCGGAAGCGAAAACAAGTTTGTCAGGCCACTTCTGCATTCTGACTTCTACATTCTGCATTTTTTAAGGGCGAGGCACGATGCGCGACGTTATAGCGACGAAAGAAGGTCCGCAGGCGATAGGGCCGTATTCACAGGCGATTCGGGTGAATGGATTCATTTTTGTATCGGGGCAGGTGGCGATTGATCCGGCGAACCAACAGTTCATTGCCGGCGATATTGCTGCGCAAACGGATCGAGCGATAAAAAACCTTGCCGGCATTCTGAAGGCGGCTGGCAGCAGTCTGGAGAAGGTTGTGCGCGCCACCGTCTTTCTGAAGAATATGAATGATTTTGCGGCAATGAACGAAGTGTACGGGAAATATTTCAGCTCTGCTCCGCCAGCCAGATCGACTGTCGAAGTGGCGCGGCTGCCGAAAGATGCATTGGTCGAGATTGATGTAATCGCATTGGCGTAGGAATTCCGGTAGTGGTGCAGTTTGATTGTCATCCTGAGCAAGCGTTCTTTGCGCAGCGAAGGATCTGGGCGAGCCGCGCGAAGCGTCGCGTTCTTTGCGACGCAATAATCGCGCGTTTGGCTCACCTCCTTACCAAGCTGCACCACTACCGGAATTCCTGAAAACTGGAGAACATAAATGCTCAAAACTTTTTTCGTAATCGGAACAACTGTTCTAGCGGCCACGATTGTGCTCGCCCAGAGCGATACCGCGAAAAAGAGCACAGCCACGAAGAAGGCGTCCACTGCCGCCTCGAGTGGACCAACTAAGGTCACAGGCCCCGGAACTAAGACTGCCTCCGGGCTGGAGTATTGGGACATCAAGGTTGGAACTGGCGCAACCGCAAACAAAAGTCAAACCGTAAAGGTCCACTACACAGGCTGGCTCACGAACGGCAAAAAGTTCGACAGCTCGGTAGGCGGCAATCCTTTTCAGTTCACCCTGGGCGCTGGCCAGGTGATCAAGGGATGGGATGAAGGTGTCGCAGGGATGAAGGTTGGGGGCAAGCGCCAGCTACGCATTCCTCCGGATTTAGCTTATGGACCGAATGGCTACCCGCCGGTGATTCCGCCGAACTCAACGCTTGTTTTCGACGTAGAGTTGATTGGCGTTCAGTAGGATTCTCACCACAGAGGACACAGAGTTTCACAGAGGAAACTCCTCAGTGTCTCTCTGTGTCCTCTGTGGTTTGAGATTTATGCCTTAACGACCTTGCCGCTTCGCAGACAGGATGTGCAGACGCGAATGCGCTTGGTGGCGCTTTTGACACTGGCCCGAATCGCGCGCAAGTTGACATTCCACCGACGCTTGGTGACGTTGTGGGCGTGGCTGATCCTGTTACCGAATTGCGGCCCTTTGCCGCAAATCTCGCATACTTGTGCCATGGACCGCTCCAGATGAGTTCGGAATTCGATGTGCGAAACATCGATTTTACAGGAGCTTTCGCTAGTTCGACAACTCAGTGAGCCTCAATCCATTGGCGCACGGCGTCGAGAATGACAGGCGTCTTCGGATCCCACAACGTGGTATGGCGGACCTCAGCGTAGGGTTTGAAGGTCTTATCGGGTGTCCCCAAAAATCTCGGGAGTTCTCTGCAATCCTTGCGGCTGACGATTCGGTCTTGTTCCCCTTGGATTATTAATGTCGGTATTCGAACGCGAGGGACAATTTGCGTTTGCCAGTTCTTCACGAGAGCTTTGATATCGCCCAAGTATCCGAAGCTCACTTTTTTGTACGCCAGCGGATCAGCGCGGCGCTCGGCAATCCATTGAGAATCGCGAGAACTTTCTTCGAGCCGCTTGCCAACCAGGCTGATGGCCGGATGCCGGCGCGCGAAAAGAAAATAAGGCAGCAGCGGCAGATTGCCCAGCCGGAATAGCTGCGCAGAATTCACGTTCAGCGCGGGCGCAAGAAGAATCAGGCCGTCGATCGCGCTGCTATCCTTCATGTAATCCAAGGCCAAAGCTCCACCCATGCTTTCTCCCAGCAAATAGAGCCGGGCCGACGGGTGCTGTTGCTTCAGGAAGCGGACCATCGCCGAGACATCTTCCGAGGTCTGGGCAGGCGTGCCGAGATATCCGCGCCGGCCACAGGAGAGGCCGTGGCCGCGAGCATCGAGCCCGTAAACATCAATTCCGTGCGGGTTCAACGCGTCGGCAATTACTTTGTAGGGGCCGCTGTGATATCCGATGCCATGGAGCACCAGAACAATGCGATTGCCCGGAGTTTCCGCCGGCCAGAAGCGGTAGAAGAGGCAGGTTTGATCGGCAGAGACAATCGTGCCGTGGCGATCGGAAATAGTCTCGGCAGCGCGAAGAGCGTCTGCAGACGAGTTGATTGCCGGTGGCATTTGCGCTGATGCTGCGGGTGATGCAAGCAGAAGCAACAAGATAAACCAAGGGAGGTGAAAATGCGTTGCGGCTTTTGACGAGATTCGATTTTCGCAAACCAAATCGGCCTCAGAATGGTGAAGTCCAGTTTAGATGAAGAGAGCTGGGAGTTTGACGATACACGTTGTTGCTGAGGCTGCCCCACCCTTCGCGGTTTTCGAAGGGTGGGGACCACGCACCTCCAAGGTTCATCCGTCACATCGCAGCAAGAATTGCTCTCGTAGCATGTTCCCATGCCGAGGCGCCTTCATCGCTACTACGGATCAGGATACTTGCACTTCATCACTTCCAGTTGCTATCAACGGCGGCCCTTGCTAAATACACCGCGCCGGCGCACCTGGTTTCTGGAAATTCTGGAGCAGGTGCGGCGACGGTACACCTTCGTGGTGGTCGGCTACGTGGTCATGCCGGAGCATTTCCATCTGCTGATCAGCGAGCCGGAGCGGGGAAATCCTTCTACCGTGATGCAGGTTCTAAAACAGCGCTTCGCGCGGAAGGTTCTGCGAGATTGGCGCAAGCGCAGTGAGTGCGGCCAGAACCGGCTGTGGGAGGACGCATTGAACGAAGGCCACGTGTGGCAGCGGCGGTTCTATGATTTTGTGGTGTGGAGCGAAGGCAAGCGTGTGGAGAAGTTGCGCTACATGCATCGCAATCCGGTCAAGCGCGGACTGGCGCTCGAGCCGGAGCAGTGGGCATGGAGCAGTTTTCGGGATTATGCTTACGGCGAACGCGGGGCAGCTTTAGTGAATGAGCAACGCCCCGCGCAGTTGAGGGTAAGAGACCGGGAAGAGTTCGTCGCCT
>DAIMDJ010000344.1:0-3513 GCA_036725905.1 Terriglobales bacterium | reverse complement strand
ATCAGCAAGCTCGATGAGCGGCAGATGAACGACCAGTCGTACCGGATTTATACGACGCTTGATCCGGAGCTTCAGAGGTCTGCAGCGCAAGCGGTGGAAGCGGGCATGAAGCTGGTTGATGAGCAAGTAAAGAAGCTGCGGACGAAACGCATCAAGATCGGAAAGAACAAATACGAAACCAAAGTTCAAGAAGGACCTGAAGCTCAGGTTGCGCTGGTGGCGATGGATCCGCACACCGGCGAAGTCCTGGCTCTAGTGGGTGGAAGAAACTATGGCTTCAGCCAACTGAACCATGTGCTGGCAAAGCGGCCGACCGGATCGATTTTTAAGCCATTCGTATATGCGGCGGCGGTTAATACCGGACTGGATGGAAGCAATCCGGTTCTGACTCCGGCTTCGATGGTAGAAGATCAGCCGAGCACGTTCGCTTACGGAGATCAGATTTACGAGCCGCGCAATTACAAAGAGGAATACCACGGCGAAGTGACCATGCGCTATGCGCTGGCGATGTCGCTGAATAACGCTACCGTGAAGCTCGCCGAACAGGTGGGCTATGACAAGGTAGCGGACCTCGCCAAAGCGGCCGGTATCACATCAGTGAAAGCAACCCCTGCGATGGCTCTCGGCGCATACGAAGCAACTCCACTGGACATGACGTCGGCGTACACGGTCTTTGCCAATGGTGGCGTGCATCTTTCACCAGTTCTGGTGAACTCGGTGCGCAACACCAGGGGCGATGTGGTCATGGATTTCAACTCGGAGAAGCGGCAGGTGCTCGATCCGCGGGTTGCGTTCGTGACCACCAATCTAATGGAGAGCGTGATTAACAATGGCCTTGCCGTGGGAGCAGTTCGCGGACGAGGCTTTTCGGCTCCTGCCGCCGGCAAAACAGGAAGCTCGCATGATGGTTGGTTCGCAGGCTATACGAGCAATCTGCTATGTATTGTCTGGGTGGGATATGACGACTATAGCGATCTCCGCTTGAGCGGAGCGCAAACTGCGGCGCCAATCTGGACAGAGTTCATGAAGAAGGCGGTCGCGCTTCCGCAGTACTCGGATGTGAAGCCGTTTGCCCAGCCCGCCGGAGTGGTCGATGTTCAGCTAGATAAGCAGACCAATCTGCTGGCAACCCCTTCTTGCCCCGAGACTTATAGCTCGGCATTCATCGCTGGAACGGAGCCAAACCAGACCTGCGATCAGGGGACTGGGGTGCGCGGGTTCTTCTCCCGGATATTTGGTCTGGGCGGGGAGAAGGCGCTTCCACCGCCGCCTCCCGGAGCGCAGCCCGGAACGGTCGTAAACACCTCGGGCGAGGACCCTAAAAAGAAAAAAGGTTTTTTTGGCAAAATTGCGGGTATCTTTAAGGAGGACAAATCGTCTAACAACCCGCCGCCCAAACCAGCCGACAACGGCACCAAACCTCAATAATCAGGCTGGCAAACGACAGCGGAGCCAGACGCCAGGCAGGAGGTTGGCTTATGCGTCGGCAAGCTTTGCTTTGCGCTCTCACAATGCTCGTAGCCGCGAGCGTCACACTGTTAGCCCAGGCTATTCCTTCCGAACAAATTCAAGTCGGTCCGCCGCTGCGGCACGCGCAAGCGCCGCTGGCGGGTGCCACTCCCCAGGAACTGGAGCAACGCGGCGATGAACTCCGTGGGCGAAAGTCGTACCTGGATGCGCTTGATTATTACGGTTCCGCGCTTAAGAAGCAGCCCAGCTCTTCCTTGCTGAACAAGATCGGCATTACACAACTGGAACTACAACGCTTTCACGACGCCAGCAAGAGCTTCGAGCGTGCCATCAAGAGCGACCGCGAGTACGCCGACGCATATAACAACTTGGGCGTAATCTATTACCTCGAGAAGAAGCACGGGAAGGCGATCAAGCAATACGAAAAGGCGATCAAGTTGCGGCAGGACGCAGCTTCGTATTACAGCAATCTGGGAGCGGCCTATTTTTCAAAGAAAGAACTGGAAAAGGCGGTCGCCGCGTATCAGCAGGCGATGCAGTTGGATCCTGATATCTTTGAGCGAACATCCCATACCGGCGTGCAGGCGCAGATGTCGTCTCCGGAGGACCGGGCCCACTTTGACTATGTGATGGCGAAGCTCTTTGCCCAGGCGGGAAACAGCGATCGATCCCTGCAATACCTCCGCAAGGCGCTGGAAGAAGGGTACAAGGGCATTGATGCTGTTTATAAAGATGCCGAGTTTGCAGGCTTGCGCAAGGATCCACGCTTTACCGAATTGATGGCAGCGCGGCCACCGGCTATTCCTGAGTGAGGGCTGTGAAAATCCCCCGGTTAAATTGCTTCGCAGCCGGTGTTGCAATTACAAAACTTTACGGGGCAAAGCGAAACTTTTCCCGTCAATTGGGTTTAGACTGTGTAAATACTCCTGAAAACAACAGGGTGAGTAAGGAGAAACGGTAGCCCATCGGTCGTCGACCCGAGCACGCCCCAAGCAGACGGCCGGTGGGTTTTTAGTTTGGCTATTAGCTCCTTGCTCTTAGCCTTTAGCTCTTACGCCTTTCGCCAGACCTCTGCGCGAGACGATTCCAAGTCAAACAAAGCGCTCACTGCAACCGTACGAACCCTGTAAACACACGTCCTCCTTTGCGAAAAAACTCACCAAAAGCTATCACCAAGGGGATTTCTGACCCATTCTTGTGCAGCCCCGGCAGAGGAACACCCTCCCAAGAGATGTGGCGCTGGCCCGTGCGCACGTACCGCCTAAGGGCGTGTTCATGAACATGTCGAAGGTACTCGGGCATCACAACAGTCAGCTTGCCGCCAATCAACTCCTCGGGCTTGTATCCAAAGATTCTTTCGACCGCCGAATTGACAAAAAGTATGTTGCTTTGCTCATCGATCGTGAAGACCGCGACAGAGGCGGCTTGGGCGACCAGACGGAATTGCGCATCGGCAGAATCGAGCGCTCGATCGGCTGCCAGTCTTTCGAGAAAGACTCCCATCTGTCCACCCAGGGCCAACAGAAACTCCTTCATCCGCCGCGAAACTGCCGGTGCGTGCTGGCTAAACAATTCGACTACTCCGAGCACAGTCTTGCCGGAGTAGAGCGGGAAACCGATCCCGGTTCGCAGGCCTTCCTGTTTGGCGATTGAAAATCGAGGAAAGTTTTCCGCACAAGTAACGTCAGGGATATGGAGCACTTCGCGCGTGCTCCACACTGTTCCCGGAAGGCCTTCACCGATTGAGAAATGCCTGGACCGCGTGACCGTCTCAAATTGGGGAAATGTCTCTGGGCTCCGGCTAAAGTATTCAGCACAATCCAACGTCATGCGCAGGTCATTGACGACCCAAAAGGCTCCCAGATCATAGTCCAAGCTTGTCGTGATTAGCTGAAGAGCACCGGCAAAAGGTGCTTTGTCTTCCGCGTTGCCAAACATGCGAGTGATGCCATGGCTCACCTGCCAGTATTCCGCTTTTATGGGATTTCGGGGCATGTCGGATGCCGGGCAATCTAATGAGAATTTCCTTTTTGCTTTCGAAGC
>DAIMDJ010000343.1:0-3527 GCA_036725905.1 Terriglobales bacterium | reverse complement strand
GGCAAGGGCGTGCGGCTTTATGTGCAAGACATGAGCGGTGGTCAAGCGAAAGCCATCACCAACGAAGGTGTAAACGGGAGCCTGATTGCCATCTCTCCCGACGGCAAGCAGGTCGCTTTTGTTGGCCCGGATCAGAAGCCTGCGTTACTAGCGGTGGACAGTGGTGAGATCCGGCCTATTCCTGCCCTCGATGCTGGAGAAGCCCCGATCGCGTGGACCAGCGACGGTCGCTTTCTGTTTGTTTATCGGCTCGGCGAAGTTCCCGCCACGGTCAACCGGCTGGACTTGGCCACGGGCCGCAAACAACTTTGGAAACAACTGGTTCCCCCAGACGTGTCCGGCGTCACCGACATTAGCTCCGTCCTCATCACTCCTGACGGCAACAACTACGTCTACGAATTCGGTCGCACACTTTCCGATTTGTATCTGGTGAACGATCTCAGGTAATCACACGCCGACCGGCTTCACAATCGTTCGGTGCGGTTCTTCACAGCCTGCTGGCCACCTTCGTGATGGTCAGCCTTCTCGCGTGTTTAGTTCACTATTCCACCCCCAAGGTCGAGAGAACTTCTTCCAGGATTTCAGAAGTCACTGACAAGCGCCGGCCTTGATCGAGCATGTTTTCCACTTCGTCGAAAGCCCGAAACAATCGCAACTTCGCAGCGGCATACTGCTCGGCCTCGGTAAGAGCCCGTCCATGCGAAGCCGCCCAGTTGCTAATCGCGGCCTCCAAAAGGAATACGCTTACTGCAAAGGTGGTCTTCCTGTCGAACGTAACGTCAAAAATGAATTCCGTCGCTGGCGCGCTCGCGTCACTCGACAAAGCAGCCCGCTTCCCGACAAAATAGTACTGATACACGTATCCCTGGCCGCCGGTATAGGTTTTCATGCGACGCAGGGTCATGTGGTTATTGGTCTGGTCGTTAGCAAATGCTGCGCTGTCATGGCCGCCTTAACGGCTGCTGTTCCCGGGCGAGATCACGCGTCCGTATTCACTGGCTCGCGCCAGGCGGTCGAACATGCGATAAGTCTCCAGCGAAATCTTCCCGATCGCTTCTTCCCCGTCGCGTTCGCGGCGAAGATACGTCGTCATGGCGCAAATGATATACGGACGCTTCTCAACAAACACAATCCCTGAGTCATTGCGCACGCCTTCAAGCTCGCCGGGCTTATTGGCAATTTTCAGTCCTTCCGGCAGATCACGCGGGATGAAGCTATTCTTGTGCGTACTCAGCATCTTGAAGAAGTCGTTCGTGAATTCTTTGTTCAGAACCTTTCCACGATAGAGGTCTTCGAGCAACGCCATCATCTCCGCAGGAGTAGCAACGTTCTCTCTTCGCTCGCCCGCAGCTTTTAGGTCCATCATCCTGCGGCGCAGCCGGATGTGGGTCAGCCCAAGGGAATCGAGGAACGTATTTACATTTTCCATGCCCACACGATCAATCAGCACATTCGTGGCGCTGTTGTCGCTGACGGCGACCATCATCGTGGCCAAATCGCGCAGGGTGATGCGGGTCACGCCGGGCGTCAGGCCGCCCATGATGTCGCTGTCGGGAACCAGATCGGATGACTGGACCGTGTAGAGGTCGGTGAGCTTCAGCTTGCCCTGCTGCGCCTGATGATAAAGTTCGGCAAGAACCGCAATCTTGATGGAGCTAGCCTGCGGAAACACCTCGTCTGCATGTAGAAGATATTTCTGCCCGGTCGTAAGGTCTTCGATTGCGACTCCGAGGACACCATCAAGATTACGATCGACTTCAGCAATTGAAGCTTCGAGTTTTTGCCACAATACTTGCTGTTTATTTGGGGCCTGTGCGACGGATGTAGCGAGCAGGAGAATGAAGGCAGCGAAGCGGTTCAATGGCTGAATTCCTCCGAAGCACGGCATTATAGCCGCGACTACACTTCAACCTTGGCCTCCCGCAGGCGCTTGACCGCCGTCTCCGACGTTACCGGCGAGTAGTAGACCTCTTTGAACGTGTACGATTTCGCCTTGGCCGAAACAATCGGAAGAATTTCGATGTGCCAGTGGTAGTCTTCGTCGATCGTCTTCCAATAGTTCAGGCTATCCGACTGATGAAGGGTGTTGGGCGACGTGTGCAGAACAAGATGGAATTCTTCTGTGACCGTCCTGATTCGCTGCAAGGTGCGTCGCAGGAGCGCCGCCAAATCGCGCAGATTACCGGACCGGCTCAGCGCAAAACGTTCAAAACCAGATTCGTGCGTGCGCGGCAGAATCCAGGTTTCATATGGCACACGCGGCGCATAGGGACAGACGGCAATAAAGTCCCCATGCCCTTCAAGCATGCGCACATCCTGACGAACCTCCTGCGAAATGATGTCGCAGAACACGCAACGTTCCTTGGCCGCAAAGTAATCCCGTCCGGCCCGCAGCTCATAAAGCACGCGCCGCGGCACGAAGGTTGTCGCAGTCAGTTCTGCATTGGGGTGCTCGAACTCCTGGCCCGCGCTTGTCCCATAATTCTTAAACACACTAACGTATTTGAAGCGCGCATCGCGCTTTAAATCCTGAATACGCTGCGCAACCAGCAGCAGGAATTGCTCGATCTCGGCGTCGCCGGCAACCCAAAGATGCCGATCGTGACGCGGATTCTCAAGCAGCACTTCATGCGCGCCGACAGATCGCATGCGGTCGTAAATGCCCTCGCCCCTGCGGGCCGGCTCGCCTTCAATCCGGTAGAGAGGATTGGGATGTACCACCGCTCGCGCCGACCACGGATCACCGTCGATCCCAGCCATGCTGGTTATCTGTTGAGAAGATGTGCTGCTGTCAGGGCAGAACTGGCATCCAGCTTCCGCGCGAGGCGTTTGATCGGCCACATCGTCGCCGGTAATAACCCACGACCGCGTAATTGGATCTTTCCTCAACTCCATGCGTGTAAGGAAAACACCGCCGCACAGCAGAGTCAACATGTCATTTCGTTACATGGGCAGAGTGCTCGCGTTTGTTATAATCCGCCCACACAGTCGAAAATGACCGAGCCGTCCACGCCGTTGATGCGGCAGTACACTGCCATTAAGAAGGAGCATCCTACCGCGCTCCTGTTCTTTCGCTTGGGCGACTTCTATGAATTATTCTTCGACGACGCTGTTCTCGCCTCGAAGGAACTGCAAATCACTCTGACTTCGCGGAACAAAGAGAAAGGAATTGCTGTGCCTATGTGCGGCGTGCCTTATCACGCCGCCGAAGGCTACATTTCCAAGCTGATCCGCAAGGGATTCAAGGTCGCCATCTGCGATCAAATGGAGAGTACCAAGCTCGCAAAAAAGCTGGTGCGCCGCGAGGTGACGCGTGTAGTTACGCCGGGCACTGCGGCCGATTCATCGCTCAGCTCTGAGGAAAATAATTTTCTGGCAGCTTTGGCGCGCGTGGAAGATCGTGTCGGGTTTGCTGCTTTGGATCTTTCCACGGGCGAGTTTCGCGCGACCGAGTTTTCAGGCGAGGATGCCGCCCGCAGAATTCAGGAAGAGCTTGCGCAGCTTCGGCCAAGAGAAGTGCTGTACGG
>DAIMDJ010000342.1:0-3532 GCA_036725905.1 Terriglobales bacterium | reverse complement strand
TGCTTTCGATTGCACCTGATTCCCGGCTGTGGTACCGTCCGCTTGATTTTCCCATTCGCGCTTCAAGGGGGAGATACATGGCCTGGGCCATTCTGGCGATTCTGGTAATTATTGCGTTCGTGCTGATCGGAATGTACAACAGCCTCGTCCAGTTGCGGGTGCGGACGGACACAGCCTGGTCTGATATTGACGTGCAGCTAAAACGCCGCCATGACCTGATCCCCAACCTGGTCGAGACGGTGAAAGGATACGCCGCGCACGAGAAGAGCACGTTCGAGAACGTTACCAAATTCCGTTCTCAGGCGATGCAGGCCACCACGCCGGGTGATAAGGCCATTGCTGAGAACCAGCTTAGCGGCGCGCTGAAGAGTCTATTCGCCGTCGCGGAGAATTATCCTGAGTTGAAAGCTTCGCAGGAGTTCACCCAATTGCAGAATTCGCTCACGCAGACCGAGGACAGCATTCAGTATTCGCGCAGCGGTTACAACGGGGCCGTGCGGGACCTGAATGCCACCGTGCAATCGTTCCCAGCAAACATCCTGGCAGGGATGTTCGGATTTCAGCAGCGGCAATATTTTGAGGCCGCAGCCGCGGACCGCGAGCCAGTCGAGGTGAAGTTCTAGTAGAACCCCAGCGACCCACTGATGTATGCACTCTGCGCCAGTTCGGCGATCCAACGCCCTCACACTGCTTTCGGTAAGCAGTACGAATCGCAAACCCGGTTCGCGATTTCCCAGGCGCTCGCCCGTTCACCGAGACTGGGGATGATCGCTAGAGTTAGGTCGCGCACAATTTGTTCCACGTAGTCGAGTTTTTCTTGTAGATAAGCACCGTTACCAGCATTTCCTTCTCTCATTGCAAGCATTGGGGGAGGGCTCCTAAAAATTTTCTTCCGTCGAACGAAATAGATTCTGCCGCTTTTAATTCGGCTGCACAATACGCCTGATACTTGATTACGCTTAGACATGTTGGTTACTGTACCAATGGCCAATACCAGGTCTCATTACCCTCGCGGAAATGGCTGATTTAGGCCAAAATCGCCTTGCGAAGCCGGATTTCATACCGTTACCTACCAATCACCTGCCCTTTTGCCGGGAGTGTCATCCGTGATATAAGGTGCGACTAAGTACATTTCTGACTCCATCAGGGGATGTGGCATGGCACTGGCTTTTGCACGCAGAAATGGCCAGCAACGAGGAGGACTTGTGTCCGAAGCGCGGACGGGGAAACGGTTTCCGTTGGAACTGCCGATCAAGATTCACAGGGCAGAAGAAAGTGGCGAGCACCGTGGAGTCACCGGCAATCTCAGCGCCGCGGGAGTCTACATTCGTGCCGATGCCGCACTCGAAGTAGGCTCAAATGTAGAGTTCGAGATCACGCTGCCGCCGGAAGTAACCGGGGCTAAAGAGAACGTTGTGGTTCAATGCCGAGGGCGGGTGGTTCGCAGCGATGAACCCGCCGGCAATGCCGGGGAATCGCGCGGCGTTGCTTGCGTGATTGATACTTACGATTTTGTTCGCCGCTAATGGCGAGGAGCTGAAGCGATGCTCAAATTGATTCTGGCCGATAATCAAGCAATTTTCCGCGCGGGAATCGCCAAAGTACTGGCGGTCGAGGACGAGATGCGCATTGTCGCGCAGGCGCAAACCCAGGAGCAGATGTTCATGGCCCTGGATAAATTCCGCGCCGCCGTGCTGATCGTGGCGGGCGGATTCCATTCCGATTTCAATTCCGTGCTCCAGGCCTCTACCAAAGCCAAAACGCGTGTCGTCGTGCTCGCTGATACCGGCGAGAGCGCGCAACGCTACATGGGCGCCGGGGCAAATGGCGTAGTCTATCGCAACGTGACCAGCGCCGCCCTTGTTGATTGTGTTCGTAAGGTCGCGCGCGGCGAGAATTGGGTGCAGGACATCGCCATACCGAGCGAGCTGACCGAAAACGATATGGTCGGATTGCGCGTCCGCGACCGCCTCACCGCGAAAGAATTGCGTATCGTGGCGCTGATCGTGCAGGGATACAAGAACAAAGAAATCGCCACCCAGCTCGGGACGACCGAGCAGGTCATCAAGAATTATTTGCGCAACGTGTATGACAAGATCGGCGTCTCCGACCGGCTGGAACTGGCGCTGTTCACCATCCACCACCGGATTTTGAACGAAGCCGCCGCAGCCACGGCAGCCGCTTCCCAGCCGCAGCAGAGTGCGGGCGTCACGTCGTAAGTCACGTCTTGTGGGTGAAAGGCCGCCCGCTATAAGCCGGCCTTTGTGTTTGATTCCAGATTGAATTGTGCACGCTTGAGAGTTGCCTGTGAGCTACGCGCCGGGCGCGGACATTTACTTCAGGTATTCATCCTTCACCACGGCTCCGCCCTTCATCACGAATTTCACGTGCTCCAATGCGGTCACATCTTGCAGGGGATCGCCGTCAACCGCAATAATGTCGGCCCATTTGCCCGGATCGATGCCGCCGATCTTGTCTGACCAACCGAGCAGATCAGCAGCATTGACGGTTGCGGCTTGGATTGCCTGCAGCGGAGTTAGGCCAAGTTTCACCATCACGGCGAACTCGCGCGCATTCAGTCCATGAGGATAAACGGCTGCATCCGTGCCGAACGCGACCTTTAGGCCGCTGGCAAATGCATGGGCGACGTTCTTGCGCGCCGCGGGCATGACTGCTTTGGCTTTGACCAGCAGGAAATCAGGAACATGATTCTCTGCTGCATGCTCGATGAACCAGTCGCCCAGATAAAGAGTCGGCACCAGGTACGTGCCATTCTTCTTCATTTCGGCGATTGCAGCATCGTCGATGTAGGAACCGTGCTCTATCGAATCCACGCCCGCCTGAGACGCCCACAGAATCCCCTGCGCTCCATGGGCGTGGGCTGCAACCTTGCGGCCAAGGCGATGCGCATCCGCGACAATGGCCTTCATCTCTTCCAACGTGTACTGCGAGGCCTGGGGATTGTCGCCTTTGGACAGCACGCCGCCGGTTGCGCATATTTTGATCAGATCCGCACCGTACTTAATCACCTCACGCGCTTTGTGCTGAACACCCTCAACGCCATCTGCTACGCCTTCCGCGGTAGCGTGATATTCAAACGGAAGCAGGTCCTCATCACAGTGGCCGCCGGTAATTCCCAAAGCCGGCCCGCTGACCAGCATTCGTGGGCCGGGAATGTCCCCTGCGTTGATGGCGTCCCGTAATGCCACGTCGCTGTAACCCTCAGCGCCGACGTTGCGGACCGTGGTGAACCCAGCTTCCAGCGTGAGCCGCGCATTGCGAGCACCGGTAAGCGTCGCGCGTGGGATCGAGATTCCCAGTGATTGATATCCAATATTGCGGGGATCGCCCGTTAGATGGGTGTGTGCGTCTGTAAGTCCGGGCAGAACCGTGGCATTAGGAAGATCGATGAGGCGGTCGCTTGTTGAGCGTTGCACCTGCACCATCGGACCAACGCTGACAATCCTGTCTCCTTCCATAACGACGGCCTGATCGGCCACCGTTTTTCCTGTCTTCACTTCTAGCAGCTTGG
>DAIMDJ010000341.1:0-3534 GCA_036725905.1 Terriglobales bacterium | reverse complement strand
CCACGGCCACGTCAAAGTCGCACCCCGATGAGGCGAAAGACGAAGGGATCGCCCTGACGAGCACAGCAGCGAAGTGCTGAGGGGATGTAGCGAGCTCCGGCGATGCGGAGAATCGATAGGGCGAGATTGCGAATGGAGGCCATGACCTGGGCGCCTGCGCCACGGCGGACGCGCGAGCGATCTTCATCAAAGGTGACGTCGCGAACGTAGTGGAGACGGTTTTCAATACACCAGTGTTTGCGGCTGGAATCCAGCAAGCGCGTGGGGTTGGCGCGTATGGGTTCGAGGCTGGTGATCCCATAGACGGTTTCCGTGGTGAACTTGTTGCTGACCAGGTGCGTGGTTTCACGCCGAATGGCACAGACCTGCTTGGCATGAGGGAAATCCAGATATCCGTTCAGATCTGTGCTGGTCCAGATGTGGCGGACCTCGAGCCGTCCGTGGGCTTTATCGATCGTGGTGTGTTGAGGGGGGAAAAGACTCCAGTTTCAGATCGGAGATATCTTGATGCAGGGTGGGTTGGTTTTCTTTGACGATGAACAAGTAATCCGCCTTCTTCTGCTCGACAATGTAGCTGGCCGACTCGCTCTGAGTATGCAAAGCGTCTGCTGTGATGAGTGCACCTGCCAGCGGCAGAGGGGCCAATAGTTCGGGAAGTTTGGGAATCTCGTTGGTTTTTTCCTCAACCTGGAGTTGGGCGATGACTACTGCCTCCTCATGCAGGATGGCGCTGAGCAGGTGCGGCGCACGCTGACCGGCGTCATGAGCGCCGCGTAGTGTCTTGCCGTCAATGGCGATGCTCTGGCCTGCTAAGGGACGCTGATTCGCAACCCATGTTCCCGTTTTCGCATCGACCTCCGCGGCATTCAGCCCCTGAAGAACTCGACGGATTGTCGGTTCCGATGGAGGTTTCCAGCGTTTCGATCCCAGCTTCCGGAGCGCTTCACGGCTCAGGCCTTTCGCCCAGTCCGCAATCGCCTGAAAGCTGCGCGCTCCCGACAACGCCGCCAAGATGGCAATCGCGGTTATGGTCACCACCGGATGCCGCACACCGCGTGGCTTGCGTGGGTCCACAATAGTTTTCAGCAAATCAATCAGGCCTCCTTCACTTTCTATCGGGAGCGCGTTGACATCAATCGTCATCTCCATGTCGGTTGCTTTCTCCTTTCGCATACGTTTCAGCGGCGGCAAGAACGGCGCAACCAAACCCGCTACCGCGTTGGGCACCAGTGGCCGCACGAAAACGATCTTTCTCTGTCCGTGGTGCCAGTAGTGTTGGTTTCGTTTCGCAAAGCCTCGTGTCTCGCCTAGCGCCTGCCAGCCTGCCGCACGGTAGCACGTCCCCCGGAAACGGGCGCGGTCGACGAAGGTCTCCGCTAGCAGCACCGGGTGGCCATGACAAACCTCCCAATCCTGGCTTAACCGCCTCAGGTTCAGCGCTAAAATCCGTGATGCCAGATTGGGTCGATTCCACGCCGGCAGTATCAAAAACCGCACATTATTCGCCACCAAATGTAAGCGCCGCCATTGCAGTTCCCGATCCCACCCAATCCACTGGTCCCGCACACCGCATTTCAACGCCGCTGACCCCCAGCCCAACAGAGCGACCCACTCGTTGCCAACGCGGGCCACGTACCAGAGCGACTCGCCTATAATGCTGTCGAATCCCAAGTAATGATGCTGCCGCATCAGTTCCCGCCAGCGCGCCCGCTCTTCACGCCGCACCAAGCGCACTGCCAAGTCCTTCCAACTTATTCGCGCGGCGCAAGTGTCGCCATTCACGCACTCACGCTACCAAATCCATCCGAAAATAGCCAGAGCTAATCCGCTCTTGTTTGGTTTGTTTTAGTTATGAAACTTTGACGTAGCCCTGTCCCAAGCCCGAGTGCACACGTTGTCGATTGAAATAATCCTGGAAGAGTCGGAGTTTGTTCTCCAAATCGCCTGCCGTCCAGAACAATGCGACCGACCGCTCGACGTGGATGAAGAGGGAGCGCTAGCCTGAATTTCCACGGCACACCTTTCACCTAAGATCCGGCGGCCGGAATACCGCCGTTATGTTCCAGGAAACGCGCCGAGGATGGCGTCAGATCAGTATCCTCGAAAAGCACGTCTGTTTAGCCGCGATCGAAATGCTTAGAGAATAGGTGCGCCTATAGTGCGCGAGTAACACCATTAGGTGGCGGATTGTCAGCAAAGATGCTCACGGCCATTGAACCGCATAAGTAGTACGAATGGCTGGACTGGAGGCCATTTCAACCATACAATGCCTTGCGGTATATAAATGGTGTTGACGCTTAATATGGTAGGTGATACATGTAGAGCGTGCCCAAAGGCGCACCAAAGGACCTAAGCGACTGCCGCAAATTCTTTCTCGAGCCGGATAACCCCAAGCAACGCATGTACGAGGCTCTGAGAGCCTATTTCGTCGACGACCGGCCGTCCACCGAAGTCGCTCGCGCTTTCGGTTACACGGCCGGATCGTTTCAAGTCCTCTGTCATCATTTCCGCCGCGATTCCGATCCGGTTTTCTTTACATCCACCCGGCCAGGACCTCGCTCGCAGCCGAAGAAGTCGGCGGCGCGGGAGTTGATCATCGAACTGCGGAAGCAAAATCATTCGGTTTACGAGATCAGCGAAGCGCTGAAGGAACAGAACTGTCCTCTCAGTCCGACGGCGGTCCGAGAAGTCCTCAAGGAGGAAGGCTTCGCGCCGCTTCCTCGGCGGTTGGATGCCGAACGCCTGGATCGGCCCCGGCCCACCATTGAGCCCATTGCCGATGTCCGGAATCTGTCTCTGGCTCCGCGTACGTTCACGACTCGTTGTGGCGGCCTGTTCTTATTTGTTCCGGATCTGGTGCGCCTGAAGTTGGACCAATTGGCCCAGAGCACCCATATGCCAGGATCTAAAATGATCCCCGCCGAACAGGCATTGCGGAGTTGTCTGGCTCTCAAACTCTGGTCCATCGAACGGCACAGCCATGTCATGGCGCTGGTCGCCGACGAAGGCTTGGCCTTGTTTGCGGGACTGAATGCGTTTCCAAAGAAGAGCTACTTGTCGGAATATTCCTCTCGCGTTAGCCATACCAAAACCACTCAAATGTTGGCCGCCTGGCATGAGCAGGTGAATCCCGATAACCTGTTTGATGGCGAATCTTTCAATCTCGATTTCCATTCCGTGCCCTATTATGGCGAGCATCCGGTTATCGAACGCCATTACGTGTCGGCCCGCAGTCGCCGCCAGCCCAGCATTCTGGTTTTCCTGGCTCAGGACGCCGCGGGCCGCGCCTTCTGTTATTCCAATGCCGACCTGCGCAAAGGCGACGAAGCCGATGAGATCTTCAACTTTATTTCCTTCTGGAGGCGCACTCACGGCCAGCAGCCCCGCCATCTGGTTTTTGATTCTCGCCTCACCACCTATGCGAATCTCGCCAAGCTGGACAAGATGGGGATTTCCTTTATCACTCTTCGGCGGCGGTCTCCTGCTTTGCTGAAGGAAATTGCGCTGCTGCCGCGCTCCGCTTGGCGCACCATC
>DAIMDJ010000340.1:0-3536 GCA_036725905.1 Terriglobales bacterium | reverse complement strand
GTGCCCGAATCAGAATGGCAAGCAATTCTGGAAACGAACCTGAACGGGACCTTGCACGCATGCCGCGTTTTCGGGCGCCACATGGTGGAGCGGCGCTACGGGCGCATTATTAATATCGCCTCGCTGGCTTCTTTTGTCGCGCTTTATGAAGTCGCCGCTTATGGTGCCAGCAAGGCGGCGGTTGCAGCGCTAACGAAATCTCTGGCAATCGAGTGGGCGAAGTCGGGCGTTTGCGTCAATGCAATCGCTCCAGGAGTGTTCCGCACAGATTTGAACGCTGCCTTGCTGGATGGGACCGAACGCGGACGCGAGTTTCTGCTGCGCACTCCAATGGGACGGTTCGGACAGCTCGATGAGCTTGGCGGCGCGGCCGTGTTCCTGGCCTCCGATGCTGCAAGCTTCGTGACGGGCCATCTACTGGTCGTAGATGGAGGTTTTTTGGCGAGTGGGGTCAATCAATAGATTGGTCAGATAGGACTGGTAACGGCCACATTCGGCGCTGACATGCGCGCCCGGGCTTGCTTCACAATTGCAAGGTACTTACGCGCGTTCTCGACGATGACCTCCGGCTTGCCAGACTTCAGCGCGTCAGCCCGGACCAACTCTCCACCAATGCCCAAAGCTGCGGCACCGGCCTCGATAAACTCGGCAGCGGTGTTCAGGTTGACTCCGCCAGTGGGCACCAGTGGCACTTGTGGTAGCGGGCCTTTCAGGGCCTTGATGTACTTCGCACCGCCTACCAGCCCACAAGGAAAAATCTTGACGAAGTCTGATCCCGCGCTCCAGGCGGTGATCACTTCAGTCGGCGTTAAAGCTCCTGCCATTATCAGTACTCCTTCTCGAACCGCAAATTCAACTATCGGAATACTTACGCCTGGACTGACCAGGAACTGGGCGCCGGCATTGAGGCAGCGTCGTGCCATCTCAACATCAAGCACCGTTCCCGCTCCAATGAGCACTTCCGGGGCGCTTCTCTTTCTCAGCTCACGGATTACCTCGACAGCACCGGGCACGGTCATAGTGACTTCAACGATGGGGATGCCGCCCCTGCAGACCGCTTCAGCAGCAAGCAATGCCTGCTCGGGCGAGGAGGCGCGCACGACCGGCACTACGCCAATTTCGGCTATTCGATCACGAACCTTCTGCTTATCCATTCGCGGTCCTCTTTCGGTGCATCCGTTCAACGCGCGATGCGTGCGCCGACTCCTTCCATCACCTGGATAACTTCTTTTAAACTCACCATGCTGGTATCCCCTGGGGTGGTCATGGCAAGCGCTCCATGAGCGGCGCCGCATTCAACCGACCACTGCGGGTCCTTCCCCGAGAGAAAGCCGAAAATGAGGCCGGAAGCGAATGAGTCGCCGCCTCCGACGCGATCGAAGATTTCAAGATTTTCACGATTTTTCGCCTGATAAAACTTGCCATCGCAATAGCAGATCGCTCCCCAATCGTTCAGGGTGGCGGTTCTTGCCTTGCGCAGTGTAGTGGCGACCACTTGGAACGGATAATCCTTCACAACTTTGCTGATCATCTGCTTGAACGCATCTACTTCGAGTTGGGAATGATGCTCATCAAGCCCGCGGACCTCGTATCCGAGCGCGGCGGAGAAGTCCTCTTCATTGCCTAGCATTACATTCACGTACGGTGCGATGCGGCGATTGACCTCTTGTGCCTGTTTCTTGCCGCCGACAGATTTCCATAATGACGGGCGATAATTCAGATCGTAGGAGATGATCGTGCCGTGCTGCTTTGCCGCCTGCATGGCCTCCAACACAACTTCCGGCGTGGTTGCTGAAAGCGCGGAGAAGATGCCTCCTGTGTGGAACCAGCGAGCGCCATGCTTTCCAAAAATCTCGTCCCAATTGATATCGCCGGGCTTAAGTTGCGATACCGCAGTGTGCCCGCGATCGTAAGATCCTACAGCGGCGCGCACGCCGAAGCCGCGCTCGGTGAAGTTGAGTCCGTTGCGGGCGGCGTGGCCGACGCCATCGTGCTCAACCCAGCGCACGAGCGATTGATCAACGCCGCCCTGATAAATCAGATCCTGGAGCAAACGGCCGACCGGATCACTGGCGAAGGCGGTGACGATGGCGCTTTCCATACCGAAGCAGCGCTTCAGCCCACGCGCGACGTTGTACTCTCCGCCTCCCTCACAGACTTCAAACGTTCGTGCGGTTGAGATACGTCGAGCACCGGGATCGAAGCGGAGCATGACCTCGCCCAAGCTGACCAAGTCCCAGCGGCAATCCTGCTTCGGTTTAATCGTAAGCCCCATGCACGTCCCTTAACATGCCACCAAAATGCCTGAATATAGCAATCCACGATAGCATTTGTCTCAATTGATTTTGGCTATCTTGGCGCATCTTTCTAAATACAATCTCCACATGCCTTCGCACTTTACTTTTACTCCTGTAGGTATCGTCCATAGCCGAATTCGCGAGCCTGTTGATGACGTGTGGGGAGGAGTAACTTCGCGGATTGAGCTGGACTCATCCAGATTTGCTCCCGATTGCTTGAAAGGCCTCGAAGAATTCTCCCATGTGGAGATTGTTTTCACGTTCCACCGCATACCAGATTCCGAGGTCTATTTTGGCGCGCGCCGGCCCCGGGGGCGGGCGGACTGGCCCGAAGTGGGCATTTTCGCTCAGCGCGGGAAGAATCGGCCCAACCGGATTGGAGTCACGGTGTGCCGCTTGCTCTCGGTTAAGGGCCTGACAATCGAAGTGGAGGGCCTTGATGCAATCGACGGCACGCCGGTGCTCGATATCAAACCTTATATGGCAGGGTTCGCGCCAAAGGGAGCGGTACGGCAGCCAGCCTGGGCCGGCGAACTGATGATCAATTACTGGAACAAGGGAGCCTAGACGTTCAACTGCGCGGCTGTTGTGTTCGCGGATTTTTTCCTGGGCACCCGACGCTCAGTGCGAAATTACAAACTCGTGACGCTCTGCTTTCACGGCCCGTGGCCTCGTTCCCGTATAATTCCAGCATTACTATGCCAGCCAGCCTTGACCAGATCGTGGCCGCAACCCGCCGCAAACTGACTGAAACACGGCCTACGGCGGATTTGCGCGAGCTCGAGCGGCGGGCGCCAGAGCACGTCCCGCGCGGCTTTCGGAGGACGCTGAAGGAGAAGAGCCGCCACTCAGTTCCCATCATCGCAGAGTTGAAGAAAGCTTCTCCATCGCGGGGGTTGATTCGGTCTGATTTTAATCCAGAGCGATTGGCTCGCGAACTAGAGGACGCGGGCGCCGCAGCACTCTCCATCTTGACGGACGATGAATTTTTTCAGGGCTCGCTTCGAAACCTGCAGGTTGCCTCGCGCGCCACAAAGCTGCCGTGCCTCCGTAAAGATTTCATCGTCGATGAATTTCAGTTGCTGGAAGCGCGAGCTTACTCTGCTGATGCCGTGTTGCTGATCGTAGCTGCGCTGTCGCAAGCAGAGTTAACCAAGCTGGTGGCGAGAGCCGCTGAATACAGGCTGGAGGTCCTCTGCGAGGTTCACGACTCTGAAGAGCTGAAGCGCGCGCTGGATG
>DAIMDJ010000339.1:0-3538 GCA_036725905.1 Terriglobales bacterium | reverse complement strand
CATCAGCCGCGGACTCACCCTGATCGAGGGGAAGATGCATGCCAAGCTGACCAACCAGAATGGTGTGGTCATGTATCTCGCCGGCGAGACCGAAGGCCTGGCCTCCTCCCTTGGAGCGCAGGCATTTGAGGTCAACTTAACTGATTAATCGAGCCAATTGTTTGCGGGCCGAGGGCGGCCCCAGCTCCATCGACACGCAGAGACAAGCAAGCTTGGAGACAGCCTGCCCTCAGGCTGTTTGAATTTATGAGATGGGTTTCAAGCCGAAGGCCGGAACAGGCCTCGGCGTGGAAATTCAACGATTCTAACGCGGCTACAGCCATTGCCCTAAAGTCCTATAGCCATTTCTCGGTCGGTCTGACAAAATTCTTAACTCAACACTGAGAAACCAATGAAACTATCAATTATCAGATACACATTCGTGGCGCTCGTCGGCGTGCTTGCGACGACGGCATGCCAGACCCAGCAGCAGATGGTGCAGAGCCAGCAGGGGATGGCCGTTCAAACAGCATTGAATCGGGCGCGATTCGATATGAATTGTCCCTCCGCAACAGGAACAGTTCTTTCAACGAACGTCAGCCAGCCTGAAGTGCAGGGACGCTTCGCTTCCGCTTACGGAGTGCAGCGCTTCGAATACACAGTCGGTGTGCGTGGCTGCGGGCAACGCAGGACATACATCGTCGTGTGTCCGCAAGGCGGCGGCTGCTTTGCTGCTCCGGGGCGGCAGTAATTGCGGTGCCGCAATGGTTTCCTCGATAGGACCGCCTTGAACGCTCCCTCCGCTCAAGCCGGACCAACCTTTAGGCAATTCGGGCTGCCTGTTTAGAATTCCGTCTGCTCCGCCACCGCTGTATTGGACTAAGGTCCTATAGACAAAGCCCACTAAAACTGCGGAAGTTGCTGCGCGAACTCTCTCCTGTCAATGAAATCAGCCGGCTCTTTAGCAATGCTGTGGCGTCGCTGCGTTCAAGAAACCTTCGTGCTCATCGAGTTCGTGATCATTCTCCTAGTCATCACCTTCTTGCTGGCTACTGCGGTTCCGGGTCTCCTGCGTGTTCGCAAACGCTCGCAGGCATCCAAGATTGCGACCTTGACACGATCATCAAATCGCCTCGCAACCGTATAAGCGAGCGGTCGAGTCTTTCCGGAAATTGCTACGACGCTACCGTCTTAACTTTTAACGCTGTAACCTTGTAACCCGCGTCGATAGACCTATTGGCCTAAAGTCCTATAGGCAAATTGTCGGAGGCACGATGAAATTGTGCTTATCAACTGAGTCCGATGAGCTACAACAAACCAGATTGACACCTGTGAAATCAGCAAGACGCTCGGTAAATCAAAGCCCTGGGGACTCGACGGCGTGGCCAGCGAGCCACAAATCGCTTTTGAAAAGGCACTACAGCAGATTTCTGTTCGCAGCCTTGACGGTCATTCCTGTCGGCTTACTGGCTCAGAGTCTTGCTCCAACACCTCGCTTTGCTGACCAGGCCGAACTTTCCAAAGCAGAAGAATGGGTGCTGTCTCAAGGCGCTGCAGAATCTATCGCCCCAGAGCTGGCGGCCATATTGGGACTTGGCAGTGATCGTCTTCCAGTGAAACTAAAGTCGTATCGCACCTCGGACGGTATTAGTCTCGCATTTGCTGTCAGCACCAACCCAAAACAAGAAGGCATCGTACTTTCTGCTCTCAAAACAATAGCAGATAAGATGAAAATTTATTCCGTAGGCACTGCCTGGCTTACGGACAGATCAGGAACTCTTCGCCGAACGATAGCGGTAGATGCTTCCGGCGCCAGAGTTCTTCCAGACAGCTCCCGCGCGGCAGCATTCAAAAACATCAAGGCCTTCTTTGTTAAGAAACTTCAGGCTACCAGTCCCAGTACTGCTTCATCCCCGTCTCCCAGAATGTCTGCAACAGCTGCGGGAGGGAAAAAGGGAACCAAGTGAGAAGGAGCTCTCAATGAATACCAATCTTGCCGCTCTCATCGTGTTCGGATGTTTGGCAGGAGCCATATTGCTCGGAAGGGCTCTTCGTCGGTTCCTTCCAGAAGATCATTTGACCGCCGACTCCAGGGATACGATCAAGCTGGCCATGGGTTTGGTGGCGACCATGACCGCCCTGGTCTTGGGGTTGCTGGTAAGCTCAGCCAAGGGCGCTTACGACACCAAACGAAGCGAAGTGATCCAGATGGCCGCGAAGGTGGCATTCCTCGAGCGCGTGTTGGGCCTCTACGGACAGGAAGCTACGGAGGCTCGTGCCGGCATTCGCGAGGCAGTCGAGGAAGCGGTCCGGCAAATGTGGCCCGAAGAAGCGCGCGTGTCGGCGCGCCTGGCTCCCGACACGCGAGCGGGCAATGCAGTCTATAGTGCCATTGAGGGTCTTTCACCACACGACGACGCGCAGCGCAAGCTCAAAGACCAAGCTACGACACTCGCTACTGACTTCGCCCAGCTTCGGTCGCTGCTGCTAGCGCAGTCGGTCGCCTCCATTTCGATGCCGATGCTGATCATCCTTGTCTCCTGGCTCGTCGTCATTTTCCTAGGCTTCAGCGTGCTCGCGCCGCCCAATGCTACTGTCATGTTCGCTTTGATGGTTTCCTCCCTCGCTGTCTCCGGCGCTATTTTTCTGATCCTGGAGTTAGATCAGCCTTTTGCCGGGCTGATCCGGATCTCCAGCGAGCCGATGCTCAACGCCTTGCATTAGTTCGCGAAATGATGGACTGAGAACGTAGGAGAGACGACAATTCCAAAGAAGCGAACGGAGTTCACATGCCTCTGGTTCCTGTGCGTCCTTCCGTTCGAACGTCACGGGGCGGGTATCACGCTGTAGTAAACGCCGTTTGCGCCGTGGGCCGCGCTGAAGGGCGATTATGAAATTCATGTAATCTTAAGGCGCCTAAAAAGATGTCCACCGAGGTTAAAAAAGAAATCGAGCTGGAGATCGCGCACGTCTTGTTCATCGACATCGTCGGTTACTCCAAGCTGGCAGTTAATGAGCAGCGCGCCTTAATCGAGGGACTGAACGACATCGTCCGGGCCACGGATGAATTCCAAGCCGCTGAAACGACCGGCCGGCTAATTAAGATCCCAACCGGCGACGGCATGGCACTGGTTTTCTACCAGAGTCCGGAGGCGCCGGTTGATTGTGCTCTGGAGATCAGTCGGGCGTTGAAGGACCATCCGGAACTTCGTCTCCGAATGGGTGTGCACAGCGGTCCGGTCAGCGGCGTCATCGACTTAAACGGCAAAGCGAACGTCGCTGGCGCCGGGATTAACATGGCGCAACGAGTGATGGATTGCGGCGATGCGGGACATATTCTGGTTTCCAAACGCGTCGCCCAGGATCTCGAGCATTATCCTCACTGGCGCCCGCACCTCCATGACCTCGGCGAAACTGAGGTGAAACACGGCATTCGGCTTTCGATCGTGAATCTCTACACAGAAGAGCTCGGGAATGCGGCCATGCCGGAGAAAGTGAAGGCTACGCGTGTTACTTCCGCAGCAAGGGAACGGGCAATTCGACGGCGAAAGGTTTTGGT
>DAIMDJ010000338.1:1588-3550 GCA_036725905.1 Terriglobales bacterium | reverse complement strand
ATCGAGCACGTCCTGGCGCTTAGTGTGAAGAATGCTCACTAGGTCCGCGCCATCATCCATGGTGATGTGCGGCCTGTGATCGATGGCAGCAAGAATGTGGCTGTAATAAGTGTCGCTGTCCTCGCCCTTGATCGCAAAGACCGGAATGCCGTGATCGCGCACCAGGCTGGCCGAGACATCATCCTGCGTAGAAAGCGGATTCGACGCGCACAACACCACATCGGCGCCGCCATCGCGCAGGCAGATCGCCAGATTCGCGGTTTCCGAGGTTACATGCAGGCAGCCAGAAACACGCACGCCTTTCAGCGGCTGGTTCTTAATAAATTCCTTGCGGATGATTTGCAGAACCTTCATCGACTGGTTCGCCCATTCAATCCGCTTCTTCCCCAGATCGGCGAAGTCCAGGTTCTTGATGTCACAATTCATTTGCGTCGGTGTGGTAGCCATGCTTCTCCTGTGGCGCTGAAAGAAATTTGTAGGATTTGATGTTTATTGCCGGCCAAGTCTTCTCAGAAAATCAAAATACACCCAAGCAGGCACAAATTATCCTGTTGAAATCGCGCATTGGTGCTAGTCCCGTAGCGCCAGCGTCCATAGCCCAGCGCCCCGTAGCGCCGGCGTCCTCGCCGGCTGTGGCGCGGGCGTCTCGCCCGCGCGCATAACCAAAGGCAATTACCTCTGCACCGCCACCGGCTCCCGCACGCCCGCGTCACTGGCCAGCTTCGCCGCTTTGTCGGTCGCTTCCCAGGTGAAGTCCGGATCGCTGCGCCCAAAGTGTCCATACGCTGCCGTCTTCTTGAAAATCGGGCGCCGCAGCTTCAGCGATTCGATAATTCCCTTAGGGGTTAAAGAAAAATGAGAGCGCACCAACTCCGACAGAAATGCCGGATCAACTTTGGCTGTTCCAAACGCATCCACCAGCACGCTCACCGGCTCGGCCACGCCAATCGCGTATGCGAGCTGAACCTCGCAGCGATCAGCTAGTCCCGCCGCGACCACATTCTTTGCCACATAGCGCGCTATGTAAGCAGCCGAGCGGTCTACCTTGGTGGGATCTTTGCCGCTAAAGCAGCCGCCCCCATGGCGACCCATTCCGCCGTAACTATCCACGATAATTTTCCGGCCCGTAAGTCCGGTGTCGCCCATCGGCCCGCCCACCACGAATCGTCCGGTCGGATTGATGTGATATTTGGTGTCCGCATCAAGCATGTGTGGCGGGATAGCATGCTGGATCACGTGCTGCAAAACTTCCGCTCGCAGTTTCTTGTTATCCACCAGCTCCGAGTGCTGCGTAGAAACCACCACCGCATCCACCCGCACCGGCCGATGGCTTTCGTCGTACTCAACCGTTACCTGCGACTTCCCATCCGGCCTTAGAAAATCCAGTTGCCCACTCTTCCGAACCTCCGCCAACCGCTGCGTCAGCCGATGCGCCAACAGAATCGGCGTCGGCATCAACTCCGCATTCTCATTGCTCGCATACCCAAACATCATTCCCTGGTCGCCGGCGCCACCGGGGTCGACACCCATGGCGATGTCGGGGGACTGTTCGTGGATGGAGGAAATGACAGCGCAGGTTTCATGGTCGAAGCCGTAGGTTGCATCTGTATAGCCGACCGACATGACGGTACCACGGACGATGGCGGGAA
The DNA here is from genome assembly GCA_036725905.1 of Terriglobales bacterium. Lineage (GTDB taxonomy): Bacteria > Acidobacteriota > Terriglobia > Terriglobales > Acidobacteriaceae > QIAB01. Next base: position 1,901 of record DAIMDJ010000338.1, on the reverse strand, counting down.
AATCCACGTAGGCCTTGGTGGTGATTTCTCCGGCGATGAAGGCCAAGCCCGTGGTCAACAGAGTCTCGCAGGCCACGCGGCTGGAGGGGTCTTCAGTCAGGCACGCGTCGAGGATGGCATCGGAAATTTGATCGGCAATTTTATCGGGATGACCTTCGGTCACGGACTCTGAGGTGAAAAGGTAGCGATTTCTGGATGACACAGTGAGCTTCTCCTTCAAGCAATCTGGACTTTTCGGCTGGCAGGAAATTCAGAAGACAACGGCCCATAAATCAGCATTTTGCAACCTTTTAAACGTACCAGAGAAGGATGC
>DAIMDJ010000338.1:0-1488 GCA_036725905.1 Terriglobales bacterium | reverse complement strand
TTCAACTACAAGCCTTATTGGGGGACCGGAGCCGCGGGCTTCGGGGCCGGGGGTTGCAGGCCGTCGGCGCTGAAGGTCAGTGTCTTGACTTCGCCGTAATCTCCTTGGGACGGAAGCCTTTTACCATTGAAGGAAATGTCCAGAGCGCCCATATTACCTGCTCTCAACACAATCTCCTTCTCGGCCTCAACCGCTCTTTCCGTGGGCGCGACCATCAAATCGTGCATGAGCGGCTTGCCATCGGCGTCAATCGAGAGCCAGGAATCTTCGCGCACTTTGATCAGGAGGACGATTCGGCCAGAAGCTGCCGGGGTGTTGGGTGGTACTGAACTCGCAGCCGACAGCGCCACGGGCTCCTGCGCCGGAGGATGTATTGATTCCGTAGCCGATGGTTGAGGCGAAGGAGTTGGAGCACTCGGTGCGGCGGTGCCCTGAGACGCCGCCGGAGTTTTCCGGTCATGAACCGATGACGATACAACCCTGGCTGGCTTTGTGGATTTTTCCCGCGAATAGAACCCCCACGTGGCAAAGCCGAAGGCGATCACCAGGAGCGCGAGGGCCAGCCAACCCCAAGGAATCTCAGCGGCTGGATGATCTTTGTCTTCCGGCTTTGGCGCCGGCGGCATCGGTTCTACGACCGATGCCGGCTGTGCCTGCGGCTGGCTCGCTGCCACCGCGGCTAGATAATCGGCGATCGCCTGCCCCTCGTCAATCCCAAGGTGATGAGCGTAGGCGCGAACAAAACCTTTGTTGAAGATTCCGCCGGGAAGCTTGTCAAACTGCTCTTCTTCCAGCGCACGCAAGAACCGCGCACTGATCTTGGTGGACGCAGAGATGTCGTCCAGTTCAACTTTGCGCTGCTGGCGTTCGCGTTTTAATCTTGCGCCGAATGACTCCATTCGACGTTCTCCCGCCGGTTTGTGTCTTTTAAGATGACCAGATAAATATAGGTCAATTCTATGCAGAAGTCGTGATGAATTCAGAGGGCCGGAACCGGGGTAACAACCGGTTCATTTGCAGCCCTCGATGCCGTTTCAGGACGTACCATCGTGGGTTCGGGTTACCAACGTTCATTGCCGCTGCTTTCCCACGGCGCATATAATTTTAGGACTTCCTGACTACCTCTTCGAGGAATGCGGTTAATGACCAAGGCCACGGGCTCGGATCGCAAGGTTCAGGAAATCACCATCTTCCACGATGTGGCTAAGGCCTTGACCTCCTCGCTCGACCTCGATTCCATCCTTCAGACCATCATGGAAAAAATGGCGGAGTATTTCCGCCCCGATACGTGGTCACTGCTTATGGTGGATGAGGAGAAGGACGAGCTGTATTTCGCCATAGCGGTTGGCACTGCTTCAGAAACGTTGAAAAATGTGCGGCTGAAAGTGGGAGAGGGGATCGCCGGATGGGTCGCGAAGCACGGCGAGCGTCTGATTGTGCCTGATGTCTATACCGACCCGCGATTCGCTAAAAGAATTGACGAGATGA